>JAGLBK010000330.1 GCA_018260275.1 Deinococcus sp. | reverse complement strand
GGCCGCCAGCATGACCCTGTTCAGCAGGTTGGGCCGCCAGCGCGCACTCCAGTGGTACGCGCTCGTCACGCCTTGCAGCGACTGTTGCAGGGCCAGCAGCAGCTCACCGCTGAGGTCGGCGGGCCAGGGCGTGGGCAGGTCTTTAACCAGCAGGCTCAGCAGTTCGAGGTCGCTCTGTTTCAAGGCGTCCCACGCGGCGGCGGCCGGGTTTTCCTGGGCCACGATTCGCCGCAGCGGCGCGTCGCCCTTGTGCACGTTCAGCAGCGCCCCGGCCAGCCCCGCGTGCCCGAAGTGCTGGGTGGTGCGTTTCAGTTCGTCCAGCACGTCGAAAGTCTTGGCCAGGATGACCAGTCTCACCGGGCTGACCTGCAAGGCCGAGAGCAACGTGTCGGGGTGCGCCGAATCGAAAAGGTGACTGAGGTACGTCTGGGCGCTCGGTTTGGCGTCGAAGCCGTCGCGTTTCAGATCGGGGTCGGGCGGCGGTAGGTGCAGGGTGTACTGCTGGTCCTGTTGCAGAACTTTGCCGACCAGGCCGACTTTTCCAGGTTGCAACGCCGCTTGCAGGCGGGTCGCCATCCGCCGGTTGAAGGCGCTGTCGGGCAACTGCCGCAGCAGGTCGCGGGCGCGGGCCTGTACCTCGCTGCTGCGGTCGCTCAGGGCCGTTTCCAGCAGGGCTTCGACCGCCGTCAGCGTCGCGGCGTCGCTCAGGGTTTCGCCGATCACATCGAGCAGGCGGATGCGTACCCCGGCTTTTTCACCGGCAAAGTGCGCGGTCAGAAATTCGGTGGCCTGGGCGCTGTTCTGAGCACTGGCCTGGCGACACAGATCACGGAACAGACTTTCCTTTTGCGCTTCGGTCGCCTCGGCCCAGGCGTCCTCCCCGAAGGCCGCCGACCAGCGCCAGTCGGGATTAAAGGCCGCGAGCCACGCGCCACGCTCGCCCAGCACGGGCCGCAGCAACTCGCGCAGGGCGGTGTCGTGGCGGGCCAGATCGAGCAGCGTGGGCAGGCTCTCGGGCGGTACGCGCCAGCCCGCCCCGGCACACAGGCGCAGCCACTCGGGCAGCACCGGCCCTTCGAGCACGGTATTCAGGTGGCGGGCAAAGGCGGCGGGCGCGGCAGGCAACGTCTCGGCGGGGGCAGGGGCGGGCGGCTCCCCCGTAAAGGTTCCGGCACGGTATCCGGCGGCCCTGACCAGACCGGCCAGCGCGGCGCGGCCCAGCAACACGCCCTCGGGGTCGCCCTGCACGTCATTCAGTGGGGCGGCCAGTAGCGTCGCGGCGTGGGTGGGCAGCTTGCCGCGTGCCGTGCCCACCAGCGCCAGCGCCAGCAACTCCTGAAAGTCGTTCATGCGTTCCCCCCGGCCAGTTCGCCCGAAATGTTGAACCGTTGCCCATCCCACTCGCCCGCCACGCTCAGGGGCTGCCCACCGCTGCGGGCCAGCAGGCGCAGGGGCAGGCGCGAGTCGCTGGCGGTCAGCGGCAGCGTTTGCCCCTGCCTGTCCAGCAGCAGCCAGTCCGCACCGCCCGGCACGATCTGCACGTCTCCCAGCAGATAAGGACCGCTACGCTCCAGCCAGGGATTGCGGGCCAGCAGCTCGGCATGGCGGGCGGGCACCTCGTCCAGGTTGACCAGGGTCGCCGGGGGATTCCGCGACTCGACCAGTTGCGGCTCGCCCTTCAGGACAGCGCGTTGTGGCGTGGCCGACGGCGCAAAGACCACCTGCGCCTGCACGGTCGCGCCCAGCGGCAACCCCGGCGGCAGCGGACGACCTGCCGGGGCAAAATCCAGCAGCAGGGCGTCGTGGGAGTCACTTTTGAGCCAGGTGCGCCGCACGGTCAAGTTGTCTTCTTCCTCGCGGAACTGCGCGGCGACCAGCCACTCGCCTACCACACCCGGCTGCGACAGCACTTCGGCCTGATTCAGTGCAAAGCCCACGGCGGTTCTCAGGTCGGCCTGCTCGGTCTCGCCGAGGGTCTCGCGGCGCGTCCAGCCCTCGCACATCAGGTGCAAGCGCCCCAGGT
>JAGLBK010000032.1 GCA_018260275.1 Deinococcus sp. | reverse complement strand
CAACTCCGATTTAACTTGATTGCCGCACTCTATAACCACACGCTAGGACTTCCAAAATGACTTTCGCAGGAGGTCTATTCTGCAAAATGCTGTAAAGAGGTCAGGAAATCTTTTTAATTCCGATGAGTTGGCCTCAACCAACCAAAAAAAAGTCCCACCCGTTGCCGAGTGGAACTGTTCTTCTGGAATCTACGGCCTGGACTTAACTGTTCAGTCGTCGTAGCCCAGGGTCGGGGTGTTACCGCTGCCACGGGTGTCGTCGTAGCGCTGCGTGCCGGTGACGCTGTCGGTGCTGCTGACTTCCTCGCCGTACTTCTCCAGCGTGCGGTCGTCGGCCACCTGCATGTCGCGCACGGTCACGAGGCCCGTACCGGCGGGAATGAGCTTCCCGAGGATGACGTTTTCCTTCAGACCGATCAGATCGTCGACCTGACCCTTCATGCTGGCCTCGGTCAAAACGTGGGTGGTGTGCTGGAAGCTGGCCGCCGAGAGCCACGACTTGGTGGTCAGGCTGCTCTTGGTGATCCCCAGCAGCACCGGCTTCCAGCTGGCCGGAGTCTGGCCTTCTGCCAGAGCGTCATTGGCTCCGTCCATTTCCCAGCGCTCGACGGTCTGGCCTTCGAGCAGCGTGGTGTCGCCGCCCTCGGTCACTTCGACCCAGCGCAGCATCTGGCGCACGATGATCTCAATGTGCTTGTCGTGAACCTTCACACCCTGGCTGCGGTACACACGCTGCACTTCCTCGACGAGGTAACGCTGCGCGGCGTCGGTGTCCTTGTAGAGCAGCAGGTCGTGGGGGTTGATCGCGCCGCGCGTAATCGGCTGTCCGGCGTCTACGCGGTCACCGTCCTTAACGACCATACGCAGCGCCTTGCCCACCTTGGTAGCGGTCTTGGAGCTGTACTGGTCATCGTCAGCGTCGATACGGACGAGGTAACGCTCTTCTTCCTCGTCAATCCGCACGGTGCCGTCGCGGTCGGCCAGCACGGCCTGGGTCTTGGGCTTGCGGGCCTCGAACAGCTCGATCACGCGGGGCAGACCCATGGTGATGTCGCCGCCGCCTGCAATCCCGCCGGTGTGGAAGGTACGCATGGTGAGCTGGGTGCCGGGTTCGCCGATCGACTCGGCGGCCACCACGCCCACGGCCTCGCCCATGCTCACGGGTTTGGCCTGCGAGAGGTCGTAGCCGTAGCACTTCTGGCATACGCCCGCCTTGACCTTACAGTTCAGCGGGGTGCGCACGAAGATCTCGCCTAGCGCCTTGGCGTCCCTGGTAATCGCCTTGACGTCTTCCAGCGAGAGCATTTCGCCTTCACTGATCACGCGGCCATCCGACAGTTCCACATCACTGGTCAGGGTGCGGCCATAGATGCTGGTCTCGATCTCGCTGCCCTTGCGGCTGCGCCATTCGCCGGTACGCTCGTCGGTGGCTCCCAGCTGAATCACGGTGTAGTCGGTGCTGCCACAGTCCACGTCGCGCACAACGACCTCGTGGGCCACGTCCACCAGCTTACGGGTCAGGTAGCCCGAGTCGGCGGTACGCAGCGCGGTATCGGCCCCGCCCTTACGCGCCCCGTGGGTCGAGATGAAGTATTCCAGCACGGTCAGGCCCTCGCGGAAGCTGGCCTTGATGGGCACTTCGATGGTGCTGCCGTCGGGGCGGGCCATCAGGCCGCGCATCCCGGCCAGCTGACGGATCTGCTGGGCGTTACCACGCGCACCCGACATGCTCATGATCCACAGCGGGTTGAAGGGGTAGTTCTTGGCAAAGTTCTCGAACACGGCGTTCTTCACCGAGTCGGTGGTGTCGTTCCACAGCTGCACGACCTGCTTGTAGCGCTCTTCTTCGGTCATGAAGCCGAACTCGAAGTTCTGCTCGATTTCCTTGAGTTTGATATCGGCCTCGGCCAGCAGCTCGGGCTTGTTGGGCGGCAACACGATGTCGTCGATGCCGATGGTGATGCCCGAGGACGTGGAGAGCTTAAAACCGCTTTCCTTCAGCCCATCGAGCAGGTTGGCGGTCGCCTCGATCCCCAGGTACTTGAAGCACGCCATGACCATGTCCTTGAGGGCGTCTTTTTCGTACACGGTGTTCAGATCGACCAGCTGATCGACGTAGCTGCCACGGGCTCCCAGCGCTTCTTGCACCATGCGGCGGAAGGTCACGCGGCCAGCCGTGGTTTCGTGCAGTTCACCGTTGAGGCGAATCCGGACGTGATCCTGATAGTCCAGTTTGCCGCTGTTGACCGCGTGCACAGCTTCGTCGGGGTCCGAGAAGATGTACAGGAGACGCCCAGGACTGGTTTCCACACCGTTCACTATGACCGGGCTGTTGAGGGTCAGCTTGCCGTCCTCGTAAGCCTTGATGGCGTCCTGCTCGGACTTGTAGGCGGTGCCTGCGCCCAGGGTGTCGCGGCGCAGCTGCGTCAGGGTGAAGATCCCCAGAATGATGTCGCGGCTGGGCTTGACGTTCGGTTCGCCGTTGGCGGGCGAAAGCAGGTTGTGCGAGGCCAGCATCTGAATGCGGGCTTCGGCCTGTGCCTGAGCGCTCAGCGGAACGTGAATCGCCATCTGGTCGCCGTCGAAGTCGGCGTTGAAGGCTTCACAGACCAGCGGGTGCAGCTGAATGGACTGCCCTTCGACCAGCACCGGCTCGAACGCCTGAATGCCGAGGCGG
This sequence comes from Deinococcus sp., assembly GCA_018260275.1. Classification (GTDB taxonomy): domain Bacteria; phylum Deinococcota; class Deinococci; order Deinococcales; family Deinococcaceae; genus Deinococcus. The sequence continues at coordinate 14,386 of JAGLBK010000032.1, read as the reverse complement.
TGCAGCGTCGGGGCGCGGTTGAGCAGCACGACCTTGTCCTCGATCACTTCTTCCAGGGCGTCCCACACGCTGTCCTTGGTGTCGCGGTAGCGTTCCAGCATCTTGCGGGCCTGCTTGATGTTGGTGACTTCGCCCTTCTCTTCGAGCACCTTGAACAGGAACGGCTTGAACAGTTCCAGCGCCATACGCTTGGGCACACCGCACTGGTGCAGCTTGAGCTGCGGGCCGACCACGATGACCGAGCGGCCCGAGTAGTCCACGCGTTTACCCAGCAGGTTCTGGCGGAATCGGCCCTGCTTACCGCCCAGCAGGTCGGTCAGCGAACGCAGGCTGCGGTCGGAGCCGGGGTTGGTCACGGGGCTGCCGCGCCGTCCGTTGTCGATCAGGGCGTCCACGGCTTCCTGAAGCATCCGCTTTTCGTTGCGGATAATCATGTCGGGCGCCCCCTGGCCGATCAGCTTTTTAAGGCGGTTGTTGCGGTTGATCAGGCGGCGGTACAGATCGTTCAGGTCGGAAGTGGCAAAGCGTCCACCGTCCACCTGCACCATCGGGCGCAGATCGGGCGGCATGACTGGAACGGTGTTCAGGATCATCCAGGTGGGCTTGTTGCCGCTGGCCTTGAACGCGCGGGTTACTTCCAGGCGCTTGCGTGACTTGGCCCGCTTGTGGCGGCTGGAATCCTTCATCTGCTCGTTCAGCTCGGCTTCCAGCGCGTCCAGGTCGAGGTCGTCGAGGAGTTCCTTGACCGACTCGGCTCCCATCTTGGCCTCGAAGTCGTAGGACTCGATCACGCGCACCTGCTTACGCACCAGGTCCAGCTCGATCCGGCCCGAAATCTCGGAGCGCAGGTCGCCGCTGTCGGCCAGTTCGTCGCCCGGCTCCACGCGGTCACCATTGACGACCAGGGGTTCGTCGTTATAGGTGTACACCTTGGCCTTGCTCACGATCACGCTGGCGGGTGCATGCAGGGTAATGACGCCGTCGGCCTCCGCGACAATCTCTTCTTCCTTGTCGATGGCGCCGACGACCTTCTGGCCCTTCTTGACCGGGCTGCCGTCGCCGACCAGCACGTGCATGGTCGGGTTGATGGGGTACTCGGCCTTGCGGGTCCAGTGGGCGTTGACCTTGACATCACCCTTCTTGGGAAAGGCCACGTCGCTGAGGCTGCTGTCACGGCTGACGCGCAGACGGCTGCCCGACTTGGCGGTCGCCAGTGCCGCGCCTGCATCCACGATTTCGCCTTCGACGACTTCCACTTTCATGCCGTGCGGGATGTACACGCGGGCCAGCACTTCGCCCAGGGGCGTCGCCACGGCTTCCTCGCCCTCTTCGGGTTCGGGAGCGGCCTCGACCCGTTCACGGATTTCCAGCATGACGCTGTCTTCGCCCATCTCGTTGAGATGCACGACGCCCTCGGCGGGCGCGGTGATTTCCACGTCGCTTTCCAGCTCGGCCAGAATCTCGCCGGAGCGGAACGCTTCCTGCTCGACCAGCTGATCGGCGGCAATCGGCAGGCTGGCTTCCACGTTCTCGCTGTAAGCGATTTCGGCGCGGCGGGGGAAGCGGTACTGCGCGAGGCCGTCCATCTTGCTCACGACGTTGCCGCCCAGAATCTGGCCCTTGGTGACGTACTCGCCGTCACGAATCACGGCTTCCTGACCACCGGGAATGGTGTAGGTTTCCTGGCGGCCAAAGCGCAGCTCACGGTACTCGTCGTCGGTGAGCAGTTCGCCGCGCTTGAGGGGGCGACCGTCCTTCTGGGCGTTGCGGGCATCGGTCACCAGGAAGCTGCTGAAGTACAGCACCTTTTCGAGCTGTCCGGCGCTCAGGTCGAGCAGCGTGCCGATCTTGCTGGGCGTGTCCTTGACGTACCAGATGTGCGCGGCGGGCGTCGCCAGGTCGATGTGACCCATGCGGTAACGGCGCACCTTGCTGCTGGTGACTTCGACGCCGCAGCGCTCGCAGACCTTGCCCTCGTAACGCTGGCGCTTGTACTTGCCACAGGCGCACTCGTAGTCCTTGATCGGCCCAAAGATGCGCTCGTCGAACAGACCTTCGCGCTCGGGCTTCAGGGTGCGGTAATTGATGGTTTCGGGCTTTTCGACTTCGCCGAACGACCATTCACGGATTTTTTCCGGGCTGGCGATAGCGATACGTACTTTACTAAAGTCTTTCATTCAGACCTCGTTCTTTCTGAAAAGGAGGAACACCTACTTACTCTGCTTCAAATCTCTAAGGAACTTTCTAGCCTTGACAACCTGAAGCACATTCGTTATTCCGATGACTAAGCAGGTTGCCGAGGACAACGGTGCATTATCTCGCGTGCTGTTCATTGCAAAAATCAAACCAACAATTGCTACGACAAGCAAGATTGAGCTACTGATGAGCTGAAACAGAGCAAGATTTCGCGTCATTACGGTTCTTACCTCTTAGGCATCATCCCTTCAAAGATGTCCACGTTCTTATCGTGCTGGTCGAGGACTTCGACGTCCAGGCCCAGCGAGTGGAGTTCCTTGAGGAGCACCTTGAACGACTCGGGGATGGTGCTGCCCGAGACTTCCTCGCCCTTGACGATGCTCTGGTAGGCGGCGTCGCGTCCGTCGATGTCGTCCGACTTGATGGTCAGCATTTCCTGCAAGACATGCGCCGCGCCATAGGCTTCGAGCGCCCACACTTCCATTTCGCCGAAGCGCTGGCCGCCGTTCTGGGCCTTACCACCGAGCGGCTGCTGGGTAATCAGGCTGTACGGGCCAGTCGAGCGGGCGTGCAGCTTGTCTTCGACCATGTGGTACAGCTTCATGACGTACATGATGCCCACCACCACAGGGCCGCTGATCGGCTCACCGGTGCGTCCGTCGTACAGGATGCTCTTGCCGGTGCGCGAAAGCTGCATTTGCGCCTTCTCGAAATCGTCGCCGGGGGTGTCGATGACGCCGAGCTTACCTGCACGTTCCAGCACCTCGATCTCGCGGATATCCAGCTCGAACCCGTCGTCCTTGCGCTTTTGCAGGCGTTCGGCGGCGGCGACTTCCAGCATTTCCTTGATGGTCGCTTCGGTCACCGAGTCGAACACCGGGGTCTCGAATTTCTGCCCGGTCAGGCGGGCCACTTCGCCCAGGTGGGTTTCCAGAATCTGGCCCAGGTTCATGCGCGAAGGTACACCCAGCGGGTTGAACACGATATCGACGGGCGTGCCGTCTTCGAGGTACGGCATGTCCTCGGGGGCCATGATTTTGGACACGACGCCCTTGTTGCCGTGGCGGTTTGCCACCTTGTCGCCCACCTGAAGCTGACGCTTCTGGGCCACATACACGCGCACCATCTCGCGCACGCCGGGCTTGAGGTCCACGCCCTCGTCGCCACGGCGGAAGCGCACGGTTTTGACGACGATGCCGCCCTGACCAGACATGACGCGCAGCGAGGTGTCCTTCACTTCGCGGGCCTTCTCACCAAAGATGGAACGCAGCAGACGCTCTTCGGGGGTCGGTTCGCTTTCGCCCTTGAAGCTGGTCTTGCCCACCAGAATGTCGCCGGGCTTGACTTCCGCGCCCACGCGCACGATGCCGTCCTCGTCGAGGTCGCGCAGGGCGGCTTCGCTCAGACCAGGGATGTCGCGGGTGATTTTTTCCGGCCCCAGCTTGGTATCACGCGCTTCGATTTCGTCTTTCTCGATGTGGATGCTGGTGTAGTAGTCCTGGCGCACCAGCCCTTCGTTGATGCAGATGGCGTCTTCGAAGTTAAAGCCGTCGAAGGGCATGATGGCAATGGTGATGTTGTGGCCCAGCGCGAGGCGGCCCAGGTCGCTGGCGGGTCCGTCAGCGATGACCTGCCCGGCCTTGACCTCGTCGCCCAGGCTCACGATGGGATGCTGGTCGAGGTTGGTGCCCTGGTTGCTGCGGGTGAAGCGCACCAGTTCGAAGGTCCGCACGTTGCCCTTGTTGAGGCTCTGCGCGGGGGCGTCCTCGCTGAGAGTGACCTGAATGGCGCGGGCGTCCACGTAGGTCACGCGGCCATTGACGTCGCTGACCACGCTGGTGCCGCTGTCGGTCACCACGCGGCGCTCGACGCCCGTACCCACGGCGGGGCTGTCGGCACGCACGAGGGGCACAGCCTGCGACTGCATGTTCGAACCCATCAGTGCGCGGTTGGCGTCGTCATGCTCCAGGAACGGAATCAGGCTGGTGTTGATGGACACGATTTGCTTGGGCGATACGTCCATGTATTCGACTTCGGCGGGGTCGTACAGCAGCGGGTCACCCTTTTTACGGGCCAGCACGCGCTCCTCGCCGAAGGTGTTGTCGTCATTGAGCGGGCTGTTGGCCTGCGCGATGATGTAACGGTCCTCGATGTCGGCGGTCATGTACTCGACGTTTTCGCTGACCACACCGTTCTCGACCTTGCGGTACGGGGCCAGAATAAAGCCCAGCGGGTTGACCTTGGCGTAGCTCGCCAAGCTGGAAATCAGACCGATGTTGGCACCTTCGGGCGTTTCAATCGGGCAGATGCGTCCGTAGTGGGTACGGTGAACGTCTCGCACGTCAAAGCCAGCGCGTTCGCGGGTCAGGCCGCCTGGCCCCAGCGCGGAAATACGGCGCTTGTGGCGCAAATCCGAGAGGGGGTTGGTCTGGTCCTTGAACTGCGAGAGCTGGCTGCGCCCGAAGAACTCGCGCATGGCCGCCACGATGGGGCGGTTGTTGACCAGCTTGGTCGGGGTGGCGGCGTCGGGGTTGCCCAGCAGCATGCGCTCACGCACACCACGCGCCATGCGGCCCATGCCCACGCGCAGCTGATCGGCCAGCAGTTCGCCCACGGTACGCACGCGGCGGTTGCCGAGGTGGTCGATATCGTCTTCGGCTACGGGCACTTCATGGGTGCCTTCGCCCTGCATCTTGATCGTTGCCGCGCCGGTTTGCAGCGCCATCAGGTAACGGATGGTGTCGATCAGGCCCGCGTCGCTGAACTTGCCGTCTTCAAACTTCAGCAGCGTGCGCTCGGTCTGCGAGAGGCCCAGCTTGGTGTTCATCTTGAAACGGCCCGGTTCGCCCAGGTCGTATCGGCGGGGGTCGGCCAGCAGCCCGTACAGGTATTGGGTGGCCTTGTCGCGCTTTGGCGGGTCGCCGGGACGCAGCACCGTGAACAGGCGCAGCAGGGCCTCGTCGGCTCCCATGCCCGCGCTCTTGTCCTCGGGCAGCTCGGCACCTTCGGGTTCAAATTCACTGAACAGGGCCTTCAGGCTGGCGTCATCGTAGCCCAGCACACGCAGCAGCATGGCGACCGGGAACTTGCGCTTGTTGACCTTCATTTCCAGGATGCCGCCCGCGAATTCCAGTTCGATCCAGGGGCCGCGCTTGGGCATGGGGATAATGGCGGCGGTGTACAGCTTTTTAATGCCCTTGTAGCTACTGGTAAAGTACACGCCGGGCGAGCGGTGAATCTGCGAAATGACCACACGGTCGGCGCCGTTGATCACGAAGCTGCCGTCGCCGGTCATCAGCGGCAGGTCGCCCAGGAACACCTGGTCTTCTTTGATCAGGCCGCTGTCCTTGTGAATCAGCTGGAGCTTGGCGTACATCGGGGCCTGATAGGTCAGGTCCTTTTCGCGGCATTCTTCGGGGGTGTAAGGCGGGTCGCCCAGGCGGTATTCCAGGTAGTCGAGCACCAGGCCCGTGCTGCGGCCTTTTTCGGTTTCGTCGATAGGAAACACTTCACGAAAGGCGCTTTCCAGGCCGACCTGATCGCGCTGATCGGGGGCCTTGTCACTTTGCAAGAAGGCCTTGAAAGAATTGACCTGCAATTCGGTCAGGTTGGGAAGATTGATGACTTCCCTGATCTCACCAAAACGCTCGATACGGGGGGCTTGTTTTACTGGCATGAACACCTCGGGTCAAATAAACGACAAATGGGGGCGCACGGAATACCCTTTCCGCGTCCCAGAACAGAAAAACTAACTGTGAAGTTCGTACGTCAATGAACTCCTACCCAACCCATCATGGTCGGCCAAAGGCGAGTATACCCACACCTGATGAGAAGATGCTGAAGCACTTCACCTGCTGCCAGCTGGCTGGATGCTAAAGGCTAACGTCTCTCTGCCTGGCTGGCCCAGGCTAACCCATATCGCACTCACCCCAAAACCTGAGACCTGTTGACACCCCACCGCGCGGCTGTTAAAGTAATCCCCGCTGCTTACGCGGCACAACAAACAAAATGGTGCGCGGGTGTAGCTCAGTTGGTTAGAGCGCACGCCTGATAAGCGTGAGGTCCCCAGTTCAAGTCTGGGCATCCGCACCAGCTAAAGGAATCTACAGAAATGTAGGTTTCTTTTTTTGTTACTGCCAAACTAACGGACAAGCTAAAAGCCCCCCGCCGAATGCACAGGCGGGAAGCTTTATTGTTCTGCTCAGGGGAACCTAGACGCTGATTTCGGCGAAGCGGGCATTGTCGCGGATGAAGTCCTTGCGCGGCAGCACGTCCGAACCCATCAGAGCGTCGAAGACCTCGTTGGCGATGATCAGGTCGTCGATGCTCACCCGCTTGAGCACGCGCGTTTCGGGGTTCATGGTCGTTTCCCAGAGCTGCTCGGCGTTCATTTCCCCCAGGCCCTTAAAGCGCTGAATCTCGTACTTCTTGCCTGCCTTGTTTGCCTCCGCGACGTGCTCCTTGAGTGCCTCGTTGGTAAAGAGGTACAGGCCCTTGTTGTTTTTGGTCTGCGCCCCGACAGTCATCTTGTACAGCGGCGGTTGGGCGATGTACAGATAACCCTGCTCGACAATCGGGCGCATGTACCGGAAAAAGAAGGTCAGCAGCAGGGTAGTGATGTGCCCGCCGTCCATATCGGCGTCGGTCATGATCACGATTTTGTGGTAGCGCAGGTTGCTGAGGTCAAAGTGCATCCGGTCCCCAGTGCCTTCCACACCCGCGCCGATGGCCCCGATCAGGCTGCGGATTTCAGCGTTCTTGAGAATCTTGTTCAGCTCGGCCTTTTCTACATTCAGAATCTTGCCGCGCAGGGGCAAAATGGCCTGGAACCGGCGTTCGCGCCCACCTTTAGCGCTGCCGCCTGCCGAGTTCCCTTCCACGATAAACAGTTCGGACTCGGCTGGGTCTTGCGACGAGCAATCGGCCAGTTTGCCGGGTAGATCCTCATTGTCAAGCGGATTAGCGCGGCGCACCAGGTCACGGGCCTTACGGGCCGCGTCGCGGGCGCGGGCAGCCTCGGCGGCCTTTTCGATGATTGTTCTGGCAACCTTAGGATTTTCTTCAAGAAATTCGGCAAACTTCTCGCCCACGATGGCGTTGACTGCCGTCTGCGCTTCACTATTGAGCAGCTTGACTTTGGCCTGCGACTCGAACTGTGGGTCGCCGACTTCCACGCTGACCACGCAGTAGATCCCTTCGAGCAGGTCGTCGCCGCTGGGCACAGGGTTGCCCGACTTGATCAGGTTTTTAGACGCTGCGTATTTGTTCAGCACGCGGGTGTAGGCGGTCTTGAATCCGGTCAGCGGCGTGCCGCCGTCGCGGGTGCGAATCATGTTCGCGTAGGTCAGAATGTTGTCGCTAGAATACGTGTTGGCGTGAATAAAGGCCACGCGCACGTTCACGCCGCTGTGGTTGCCACTCATCATGATCGGCTGGTCGTACAGCAGCTTTTCGCTGTCGGTGACCAGGGCGCGGGCGAAGTTAGCGATGCCGCCCTTTTCGTGCAGCACCTCTTCCATGATCTCGCCGCCGTGCAAGTTTTTACGCTCATCGCGCAGCACGATCTTCAGGCCGGTCAGGTAGGCCAGTTCGCGCATGCGGCGGCGAATCCGGTCGTATTCAAAGACGTTGTCGAATTCCTTGAAGATGGTCTGGTCGGGGTGAAAGGTCACTTTGGTGGCCCATTTCACGTCGCCGGGGGTGTCGCCCAGCACTTCGAGGGGCTGGGTCAGAATGCCGCGCTCGAAGCGAATGTGGTGCAGCTTGCCGCCCTTGTTGACCGTCACGTCGAGGTAGGTCGAGAGCGCGTTGACCACCGTGCTGCCCACGCCGTGCAGGCCGCCCGAAACCTTGTACGCGCCGTCACCGAACTTGCCCCCGGCGTGCAACTCGCTGAAGATCACCTCGATGGCGGGGCGGCCCTTGCTTTTCATGATGTCCACGGGAATGCCGCGCCCATCGTCGGTCACGGTGGCGCTGCCGTCCTCGTGCATGGTGATCTCGACCTCGGTGGCGTACCCGGCCAGGCCCTCGTCGATGGCATTGTCAATGATCTCGGTCAGCAACTGGTGGTAGCCGTCGACGCCGGTGCCGCCCTGCACGTACATGCCGGGGCGTTTACGCACGGCGTCCATGCCTTCGAGCACGCTGATGTCAGCGGCGGTGTAGTCAGCCTTGGCCTGCTCACGGGTTTCCTCGACCTGCGGCTGGCGAACATGCAGCGTCCCGTTTTCTGATGTTTCGGTTTCTGGCGTTTCAGTTGCGCTGGCCGCCTGGGTCTCGGGCAGTTTCTGATCTTCGGTCTGGGTCATGGTGCTCCTGATCTACGGCCTGAAGCCGCGTGGATCGTCAATCATTGAACAGAGGGCCGCACATTACGGTCCCCTTGAGGCTTCCAGTATACTACCGCCAGTGAAATGGGTCAAACTTATTACGTTATGGACAGAATAAATCCCCTGTTTCTTGTAGGGTGGAGCCGATGAAAAACGCCGTTCTACTGGCCGTTTTATCTGGCAGCTCAGCCGGGGCCGGGGAAGGACCGCTTCCGGTTAAGGCCCCTGGCCGTCAGAATGAGAGGCCGATGCGTGTCTTCCCTCGCCGCCGTCAGCCCCTGTACGGCCCCCTTCTGGCCCTGGCCCTCTGTGCAGAACTCTGGGCAGGAAATGCCAGTGCCCTGACGCCCGCGCCCCCCAGCATCAGCTGTGCGCTGCCCAGCGGCCCCCTGCCGACCCGGACCCGCGCCGTATTCCTGCTGGACACCAGCGGCAGCATGCGGGGGTTTGGCGACGGCAAGGCCGACATTTTTAAACGGGTCAAGCAGGCGATCCTGGCCTACGTCGAAAGCGCCAAGCCCGACCAGCTGGAGGTCATGACCTTCGACAGCGGGCTGCACCAGCACAGGAGCTACCAGTTGCCCGGCGATCAGCCCAGGCTGGCAAGCGACCTGAAGGCCCTGACCGCCGAGGGCAGCAATACCTACCTGTACAGCAGCCTGAACGCCGCCCTCAGTCCCCTCAAGGGCGACGGCGGCTTCATGACCAATGTGTACGTGCTGACCGACGGCATCGACAACGAGGTCGGCGGCAAGGTCACGGCGCAGCAGGCCATCTCGTCGTTCAAAAATCGTGGCCCGCTCGACAGCCTGACCTACATCGCACTGGGCACGGCCATTCCCCAGGAAGCGCAGCAGGCCATTTTGCACAGCGATTACGCCAGCGGCCTGACCATGCCGGTGGGCGGCGTGCCCGATCTGGTCGGCGACGGCATCGGCACCGGGCGGGTCATCGTCACCGACGCCAACCATGTGCCCGCGCCCTACGCCGACGGCACGCCGCTGAACCTGTCGAGTCATGTAAGTGGGCTGGACCTGCTCGACCACACGGCGCACGGGGGCGTCGCCAGTCTGCGTGCCCCGGCGCGGCTGCCCTACGGCACGCCCGCGCTACTGTGTGCCCCGCGAGCCATAACGCCCGGAGCCAAACTGATCGGGGGCCGCCCACGCTACACCCTGCTGGAGCTGAACCTGGGGCAAGAAGGCACCGGCATGCGCTGGCTGAACCCCGGCGCCGACCGCGCCCTGAACCCCGGCGAAAGCGTGACCCTGCGCTACTGGGCGGCCCCGACCCTCAATCTGGAAGGCCCGCTGGTCGGGCTACACCTGCCCGCCGGAGCCAACGGGCTGGATGGCAGCGTCGAGCGGCTGCCCAGTTCGCGCTTTTTCACTGTGCGGCTGCGGAACACCGGCAGTCAGGTGAGCCAAAACATCACCCCGCGCCTGATGCTGGGCAGTGGCCGTAGTGTGGAGCTGCCCGCCATCTCGGTCGGTACTGGAACCGCTCCGGCAGGCACGCCGCCCAACGTGCTGGCCCCCACCGAACCTGACCCCAGCGTGCAGGGCAGGCGCGGCGTTGCGGCCTGGAAAATCGGGCTGCTGGCGCTGGTCTTGCTAGGTCTGGCGCTGCTGGGCTTCGGGCTGCTGCTGCGGCGGGCGCGGCGTCCCCGCAAACCGGTGGTGCCCCAGCTGATTGGCACGGCTATTCCAACGGTCAAGGGAATCGAGTACGGCGAGGACCGGCTGCTTTCGCTGGTGTCGGACAGGGGCGAGGTCAGTTCGGTTCAGACGCCGCTGGGCGGCCCCTTCGACCTGGGGATGCTGGCTAAAGTGCCGCTGCTGAGCGGAATGCGGGCCGAGCAGAATCTCGACGGAATGCGGCTGCTCAACATTCCCGCCGACATCGAGGTCAGCCAGGGCACCCGCCTGCTGCACGCGGGCGACCTGATCCGGCCCGGTACGCTGCTAGGCGTGGCGATTGCCCAGCGTGCCCGCGCTCCACACGCGCCGCTGGGGTCGCTGGTGGGCCTGGGGCTGCCGCTGACGCTGAGAACCGAGGGCGTTACCTTGCATGTCTGCGGGCCATACGGCGTTCACGCCCTGATGATTCATCCGGGGATTACCGATCTGGGCGACGAATTCCGCGCTCCGGCGCTGACTGGCCTCAAGGTCAGTGTCAGCGGGCCGAACATCCTGCTGGCCGACTTGCCGCACGGCATGACCATCACCCGCCCCGGTGAGGACGCGCCGCTGCGCCCCGGCACCTACCTGCCCGCCGAGAGTCTACTGACGCTCCCGGAAGCTTAAGGACGCCCCCATCATGGACTTTCTGAAACTGATTCACGACCTCGAAATCCCCAACCTGTTTCCGCAGCTGCCGCCACTGCTTCCCACGCCACTGGCGCTATTCACCTTTGTCCTTTTCGTGTGGAGCTTCGGGCCCGCGCTGAAAACGCAGGTGCGGTTCGGCTTTCTGGTGTGGCTGCGCCTGACGTGGGCGGCGTTCTTGCTTCCAGCCGTTACGGGGGTGATTCTGGCGGTCGGTGGGCTGAAGGTCGCCAGCGCCACCGATGTCGGCCACGGCCTGACCCGGTACGGCTACAAGGTAGACCCTGTGCGCGACGGCGAACACCTGATGTACACGGCTTTTGCCCTGGTCAGCCTCTACCTGATTGAGATGCTGATCAAGGGAGGCATGATCGAACACAAGAAGGGCCTGAAATACCTGCCCGCCGTAACGCTGTTTCTGTACGGCGCTGCTTACATGGTCGGGCGAGTGGCGGTGTTTCCGGGAAATAACGTGGGCCACTGAACTCAGGATTTCGGGGTGGCTCATTGCACGCTGAACAATTTTGGTAGATGTACGGCTCGGTCGGGGCGAGGTTTCCCTCCACCCTTGCGGGGGCTTTAGCTGGTTGCACGGCGGGTTTTGGCGCTTTTCCCAGACCCGCATCACTGTAGCCGGGAGCTCCCTAGAAGGTCAAAAAAACCTCTTCCACGCAAAGTGGGCGGCGTGGAACTGCCCCCGGAACGCAGCAGATGCACTAGACTGCCTGCAAATGGCACAGTCGAATATGGAGCACGGAACTAAGGCGGCGCTGTATACCCAGTGGGTCGAACTGCTCGGCTGGATTGACGCCGAGGCAAACGCACGCGGCCTGACGTTCCACAAGGTGGCCGACTTTCCGGATTACATCTACCGCATGGAACGCCCCTATGACCTGCCAACCACCGTCATGAGCGTCAGCGTCAGTGCAGGCCGTCAACCGCTGATGGTGGCGGCAGTCAGCCCGCGCCATGTCGATTTGGGCGGCGTCAGTCTGCGGCTGATGGGCGGCAGCAAACACTGGCACCTGCACGCCGGAACGCGCGGGCTGCTGGAAGGCAAGCGGCCCTTTACCCGCAAGCGGCTGGGGCAATTGCTCGACGGGGCCGTGAGCGGCGCGGCCTGACTGGGGACAACTTGATCTGCGCCCCTGAACGGCGCACCTGCTGCGCTCTCGTCTCCCCTGTCGGCCACGGCTAAGCCGCGTCGCGTACGGGTCACTGCTCTAGACTCGGGGCCGATGACTCACCTGTCTGCGCCGCCTTCCGCCGGGTCCCAGCCGCCCGGTTCACCGGTTCCCAGCCCCTATGTCCTGTCGGCCTTCTGGTTCGGCACGGCTTTTCACTGGCTGGTGCTGCTGCTGATCCTGATGCCCGCCAACGTGGTGCATTTTGTCGGTGACGCGCACAAGGGCACCTACCTGGGCCTCCTGACGGGGATCGGCGCAATCATCGCCCTGACCCTGCCGCCCCTGATCGGCGCCCAGAGCGACCGCACCGGCAAGCGGCTGCCCTACATCCGGCTGGGGGTCGGGGTCAATCTGGCGGGGCTGGTGGTCATGGCGCTGGCGGTGACGTTCCTCAGTGGTATGGGCGGCTTCTGGGTGTACGTGCTGGGCTTTTTGCTAGTGCAGTTCGGCAACAATTACGCGACGGCGCCCTACTCGGCGCTGATCCCGCAACTGATCCGGCCCGAGGCGCGGGGCAGTTACAGCGGCGTGATGGCGATGCTGCAAGCTGCCGGGCAACTGCTGGGGGCCGTTTCCGCCTTGGTGATCGGCGCCCTGCACCTGCCGACCCTGGTTTCTTTCGTGATGGTCGCGGCCTTTTTGCTGGTGCCCGCGCTGGTCACGTTGCGCGGCGTTCCGGCCAGCGCCGACCATCTGGAAGTGACCGCTGCCAAAGCCCCGGCCATGAGCATCCGGCAGCTGTTCGCGCATCAGCCTTTTCTGTGGGTGTTTCTGACGCGGGTGCTGTTCTCGCTGGGGCAGTACAGCGTGCAGCCCTTTTTGCAGTATTACAACAAGGACGTGCTGCGGCAGGTCAATCCTGGCGACGCGACCAGCAAAATGCTCGCCTGCATCATTATCGGCAGCATCTTCTCGGCGCTCATCGGGGGCCGCATCAGTGACCGCACCGGGCGCAAACCGGTCATCTATGTGGCCGGGGGAACGATGGCGGTGGCCGCCGTGCTGCTGCTGTTCGCGCCCAGTTTCGCGGCGGCGCTGCTGCTGGCGGGGCTGTTCGGGCTGGGCTTCGGGGCCTTTACCAGCGTGGACTGGGCGCTGGGCAGCGACGCCATGCCCAGCCAGAGCAGCTACGCCCGCGACATGGGCATCTGGCACGTCGCGTTCACGGCCCCGCAGCTCAGCAGTGCGCCGCAGGGAGCCTTGCTCGACTGGGGCAACGCGCGGGGCGGAAACTTCGGCTACACGCTGGTCTTCGGCATTGCCGCCGTTTTCTTCATACTGGGCGTGCTACTCGTTCGCAACGTCCCCGAAAAGGTGCATCCGCCAAAACCTGCCGGAGTTTGACCGTTTTTTTAGACAATCTGAGGGCTTCCTTAAAAGGGTGGTCTAGACCCGTGTTCGGAAAGTGCCCAGGGTTCAGAGTGGAGCCATGAGCGAACAATCCAGCCAGCAGCCCACGCGTGAAGAGGCCGTCAAGACCATCGCAGGGATCATCAAGGACATCAAATTTGCCATGCTGAGCACCGTCAACGACGCGGGCCACATCCACGCCCGCCCGATGACCACCCAGCAGCAGGAGTTTGACGGCGACCTGTGGTTCCTCGGGGCCAAAGACAGCGAGTACGCGGCCGACCTGAAGACCCGCCCCCAAGTGAACGTCAGCTACGCCTCGGCGGAAAAGAGCGAATTCGTGAGCATCAACGGTACGGGCGAACTAATTGACGACCGGGCCAAGCTCGACGAACTGTGGAGCGACTTCTACAAGGCCTATTACCCCGAAGGCAAGGAAGACCCGAACATCCAGCTCATTAAGGTCAGCGCCCACGGAGCCGAATTCTGGGAAGGCGCAGGCAAGGCCCGCAGCATCTTTGAACTCGCCAAGGGCATGCTCAAGCACGAGCAGGCCGATATGGGCCAGAACGGGACTGTCAAGCTGTAAATTCACAGACATGCCGTAGCGTGAGCGGCAAAAAGCCGAGAAAGGCCCGGGAATCATCTCCGGGCCTTTCTCATAGACTGCTTTCAGTATCAGGCATAGCCGCCGTCGTAAGGGACTACTTGGCCCCTTCCAACAGGGCAACCGCAAAGTCAGCTGAGTAGCTTATCTAGGTAATTCGTGTCCAGCGCAGCCTTGAATCTTTTGGTTTCCAGGCTACCTTTTCCTGCTACAGGACGGCGTAGAAGGTGGGCATCCACCTGCCGCAATGTCACCCAAACTTGGGCAGCATTCTTGTTCTTGACCTGAGAAGCATCATCACCGAACACCACGTCCAGTACCCAATGCAAGCTGTTCTCAATACCCCAGTGCAGACGACTGGCCCGCAGCGCCACATCAGCACTTCCA
>JAGLBK010000329.1 GCA_018260275.1 Deinococcus sp. | reverse complement strand
TCTATCACCTGGCAGCAGTAGAAAGAATGTTCCAGACGTCAAAAATAGCGAGGGCTGTATAAATGCAACTCATGAGTCAGACTGTATGGCGTGCTTTCTGCGCCTTAGTACGATGCTGTGTCCCTGGTAAACTACCAGTCCTGGGAGTGTATTTCACCCTGTGGCACGGCCCCTATTCTTTCGTCGGCTTTTTTCCTCTTCTGGCGGAGTAAGGCTACGAGGCTTGAAAAAATGTGGCCGGGCTGTTGTCTCCACAGCTGTAACAGTTCAGACAACCATGTGTAGGAAGTACACTAAAGCTAGGATTGGCTTAAGACTCCGTTTAATGCGGATGGCCCGGAGGGATGTATGGCGAAGTATCCGCTGATCAAGACCACACTGAAAGACCGTCTGCTCGGCGGTCATTACGTAGAAGGGCTGCCGCTGCCCAGCGAGCCGCAACTGGCCCGTGAATTTGAAGTCTCGCGGATGACGGCCCGCCGCGCCATAGACGAACTGGAACGCGAAGGATACGTTTACCGGGTGCAGGGCGCTGGAACCTTCCCGACGGGCAAGCGCTTCCGCCAGGGCATGTTCCGCGTGCGGCCTTTCAAGGAATGGGCGCGTCACCCCGACCACCGCACCACCGTGCTGCGGGCCATGCAGATTGAGGCCACCCCCGAAATTGCTGTGGTGCTGCAGATCAATCCCGGCGACCCGGTCATCTTTGTTCACCGCCTGCGAATGGCCGGTGACGAGGCGCTGGTCATCGAGAAACGCTACATCAATGCGGCGCTGGCTCCGGGGCTGCTGGAACACAACCTGAACGTCGAGAGCATCCATGAAACGATGGTCAGCATGGGCATTCCCCTTCAGCGCGTCGAGCAGAACCTCGAAGCCGTCAACCTGCGCCAGGAGGAAGCCGACCTGTTGCGGGTTCCAGTGGGCACAGCCGCCTTCTTGCTGCGCCGCACTACCTACAGCGGCCCCAAGCGGGCGACCTATGTCAACTACTGGGTGCGCGGGGACCGTTACGCCTTTCAGGACACTTTTGAACCCTGAATGTCCCTCAAAGGTGAACTGCCGTCTGGTACGGCGGGCCATATTTTGGTAGCGTTTCCATACCTGTAGCGGCGACAGCGCTCCTTTGAAGTCGCCGCTACTTCTATTATTTCTGAGATCTGTAGCCATCAGGTGGTTCGTCCACCTGTATCAAGGAGTTTAAACATCATGCCCAACAGCGGAAAAGCCCCGATTACCCTGCGCCCCGGCCAGCCCTTTCCATTAGGAGCCACCTGGGATGGCAAGGGCACCAATTTTGCCGTGTTCAGCGAGAACGCCACCGCCGTGGAACTGTGCCTGTTCAGCGAGGACGGCCAGGAAACGCGCTTTACCCTGCCCGACCCCACCGCTTTCGTGTGGCACGGCTACCTGCCCAGCATCGGCCCCGGCCAGCGTTACGGCTACCGCGTGTACGGCGAGTACGCGCCCGAAAAGGGCCTGCGCTTCAACCCCAACGTGGTGCTGCTCGACCCTTACGCCAAAGCCCTGGACGGCGCGGAACAGTTCGATAAGGGCGTGTTCGGCTATGTGCCGGGCGGCGACGACCTGACCATGCAAACCGAGGAACAGCGCGGCGCACCGCTGGGCATCGTCATCGACCCCATGTTCAACTGGGTGGGCGACCAGAAACCGGGCATTCCCTTTCACCAGTCGGTCATTTACGAGGCGCACGTCAAGGGCCTGACCATGACCCACCCCGACGTGCCGGCAGCCCTGCGCGGCACCTACGCGGGGATTGCCACCGAGCCGATTCTCAGTTACCTCAAGGAACTGGGGATTACCGCCATCGAGTTCTTGCCCGTGCATCAGCATGTGGACGACCCCTTTTTGCTCGCCAAGGGGCTGACCAACTACTGGGGCTACAGCACCCTCAACTTTTTTGCGCCGGATGTGCGCTACTCCGCCGAGGCCAGAAAGGGCAACCCGGCAGGCGCGGTCGCCGAGTTCAAAAACATGGTGCGGGCGCTGCACGACGCGGGCATAGAGGTCATTCTGGA
>JAGLBK010000328.1 GCA_018260275.1 Deinococcus sp. | reverse complement strand
AGCACCATCAGCGCGGGCATGTCCGGGTGCCGCACGCTGGGCATGTGGTACGCCGCCAGCAAAAGCTGCTGGTCGCCCACGCGCCGCACAGTCACGCTGCGTTCGCCGTCCTGCGGATTCTCGGTGGTGTACTGCGCGGGCAGGGTGCGCGTGGGGCGCGGCACCTCGGCAAAGTCGCTGGCAATGAGCTTCAGCGCCGCCGCCTCGTCGAAGTTTCCGGCCAGGGTCAGGGCCGCATTGTCGGGCTGGTAATACAGCTTGTAGAAGGCTTGCAGGTTGGCAATCGGCACGTTTTCCACGTCGCTGCGGTTGCCGATGGCGGTGTTGCCGTAGTTGTGCCAGTCGAAGGCCACCGAGCGCACCTGCTTGTACAGCAGGCTGAAAGGGTTGTTCTCGCCGGACTCGAACTCGTTGCGGACCACCGTCATCTCGGTTTTGAGGTCACTCGCCGCAATTTTGGAGTGGGTCATGCGGTCGGCTTCCATCTTCAGCGCCCAGGCGAGGTTGTCGCCCGTGTTGGTCATGGTCTCGAAGTAGTTGGTGCGGTCCTCGCTGGTCGTGCCGTTGAAGCTGGCCCCGCGCTTGCCGAGCGCCTCCAGAATGTTGCCGCTGGTCGGCGTGCCCTTGAACAGCATGTGTTCGAGCAGGTGCGCCATGCCGGTTTCGCCGTAATTTTCCATGCGGCTGCCGACCAGATAGGTTACGTTGAGCGTAAAGGTGGTCGCGGACCGGTCGGGAAACAGCAGCACTTTCAGGCCGTTAGGGAGGTGGTATTCGCGGATGCCTTCCACCTCGGTGACGAAGGTCACGCCGGGGGGCAGCGCCACGGGGGCCTTGGCCGGAGCCTTAGCGGGGGCCGGGGCTGTGGCTGCCGCCTGAGTCACCGTCTGGGCATGGGCGAGGGGGCTGGTGAGCAGCAGAGCACTCAGGGCAAAAGTCAGTTTGGAACGCATGAAACCTCCGGGGAACAGAACTTTGCACAGCATAGCCGTCCTGCGGGTGCGTGAGGGTCATCCAGACGTGTCGCCGCGTCCGCGCTGGGCTGGGGCGCACACTGTCGGTGTGGTCGACCTCCATACCCTGCTGACCTACATTGCCGTGGTGCTGGGCCTGTTCCTGATTCCCGGCCCGGCGGTGTTGCTCACGCTGAGCCGGGCGGTGGGCGGGGGTCGGGCTGGCGACAGGCTGGGGCATCAGCCTGGGCGACCTGTGCCACGCATTGTTTGCCATCTTGGGCCTCTCGGCGATCCTGATGACCTCGGCGCTGGCGTTCCAGGCGGTCAAGTTCGCGGGCGTGGCCTACCTGATCTACCTGGGAATCAAGTCTCTGCTGGAAAAATCCGGCCCGCTGCACGTTCCGCAGTCGGGACAGGTTTCGGTGCCGCAGGCGTTTGGGCAGGGCGTGCTTACCGAATTGCTGAACCCCAAGACTGCACTGTTCTTTCTGGCCTTCTTGCCCCAGTTCGTGCGGCCTGGACATGGTTCGGTGACTGCGCAACTACTGGTGCTGGGGCTGATCTTCGTGCTGATGAGTGTGGTTTACACGGCCCTGATCGCGCTGGCGGGCGGCGTGGTGGCGCGGTTTCTGGAACGCACTCCGGCGGTGGGGCGCATGTCCGGCAAGGTGATCGGCACCGTTTACCTGCTGCTGGGGGCGCAGCTGGCCTTCGAGCGGGCGTGAACTACGTTCATGGATGATGGGTTCGGCCTAGGGCCTGGTGGATGATAGACAAAGATAAGAAACAGGAGGCCCCCTCATAGAAGACCTCCTGCAACTGCAAAGCGAGTGCTTTAGCTGAATTTACATCGACTGACGCGCCATTTCCCAGGCCTGCTCGAAAATCTCGGCACGCTCGGGGCGGGCCATCACACGGGCCAGCCCCTGCGCCAGATTCATGGGCTGCACGTTGATATCCATGTGCCGCTGCGTTTCGCCAAAGCTGGCCTCGGCCCGCACGTTGTCACCGGTCGTGGCCTTGAGCGCAAACCTCACGCCGCCGCCGCTGAGTTCCACGCCGCACAGGTCGCCGCGCCCGCGCTGGCAGTGG
>JAGLBK010000327.1 GCA_018260275.1 Deinococcus sp. | reverse complement strand
TGCAAGGCGTGACGAGCGCGTACCACTGGAGTGCGCGCTGGCGGCCCAACCTGCTGAACAGGGTCATGCTGGCGGCCCACCCTGGCGCTCCCCGCCCCCCGGCCCTGACCGACGACGCCAGCGAATTCGCGCGGCAGACCATGACCGAACTGACGGCCATGCTGGATATGCGGGCGCGACTGTGGCACGACTGGGAGGCAAGTCAGGAAAACAGGAGGAACCCATGACCGTAGACCTGCCCGCCCTGCGCGGCGAAATCCGCCGCAAGGACACCACACCCCAGCGCCTGCTGGAAATCGCCGCTCTAGACCCGCAGCTTTCGCGCTCGGTGGCGAAGGCCAAGACCACGCCACCCGACGTGCTGGCTAGGCTGGCGAGCAGCAGCGACATGCCCACCCGCACCCGCGTCGCTGAGAACCCGAATGCTCCTGCGCAGGCGTTGGCCCACCTCGCCAGCGACCCGCAGTGGACGGTGCTGAAAGCCGTCGCCGAACATCCCCAGTTGCCCGCCGGAATTCTGCTCAAGCTGTCCCGCCACAAACGCAGCACGGTGCGGGCCGCAGCCGTAAAAGTGGGGCTGGAGCGTGGCCTTTTTTCGCCCGACGACCTGCGGGAGTTTCTGGCCGACCCCGCCGGGGAAGTCCGCCTAGAACTGGCCGCCTGGGACGGGCTGGACACTGCGCAGGCCGACGCTTTTTTGCACGACCCCGCCGCCAGCGTGCGCCACACCATCCTTTGCCGCAGCGTGGGGGCCTATACCCACAACTTCAGCCGCGCGCCCGCCGCGTTGCCTGCGCCGCTGACCACTGCACAGGTTCTGCCGCTGCTGGACGATGAAGACGGCAGCGTGCGCCTGTACGCCCTGCGGGTGCTGGACAGGCTGGACTTTGACTTTCTGAGCCTGCCGCTGACCCAGAGGCAGAAACTGGCGCGGGATGAGGATGGGGCTTTGCGCGGCTGGGTGCTTGACCACTGGTCCGACTGGTTTGCTCCCTCCACTCCTGCCGAAGCCAGGGCCGCCGCTGAAATCCTGACCGAACTGGCGTCCTCGCCCACCGAGTCCGTCCGGGCAGAGGTGGCGTGGCTGGCGCAAGATCCCGCCCTGATTCGGCAAATGGCCCAGGACGAAAGCGCCGACGTGCGGGCCTACCTTTTCCTGAACCCGCAGACGCCGCATGAATTGCTGCGGCAGGTGGCGGACGGCCTGGACAATCCGCTGGGTCACCCTTTCAGGTGGGGCCGGTGCAGTGGCGGCCCGCTGCTGACGCACCCCAACCTGACCGACACCGACTGGGCCGAACTGCTGGCCGATGGTGGCCCGCTGGCCCGGCTGACTGACAAGGTGGCGCTGAGCTGGGTTTACCGCGATTTCCCTGAAACCTGGGAAAAAATAACCCGCTTCCTTGTGAAGTCTACTGACCCGACAGTGCTGGCGGCCCTGGTGCAGTGGTCTTTGCCCGCCGATGTCCGGCGCGATTTGAAAGCTGCCCTGGAGCGCCACGCGCCGCAGCTTTTGCCGGACTACCAGAAGAAATATGAACGCTGATTTGACCACCTTGAAGCGTGAGGCCCGTAAAAAAGGCACGCCGCCTGAGCGTTTGCTGGATCTGGCAGGGATGGGGTCAGAGGAGAAGAAGTGATTCGGCAAACCGTAAATTGGGCACACTACTCACCAGAAAAGAGCCGCTTATTCTGGCGAAAATTCTTCTACGAGCTTAAGGGTACCGGGTGGGTCATTGTTTTAATGGCAATTTTAGCAATCGTGGATTTCGGTTTTTTAAAAATAAATTACATCTGGATAGGGTTCTTGGGAATCCTGTTCTTCTACCTTTGTATTGCTGCTTTCGGCTACTTCAGTACACGTAAATTTTCAAGAGATGTCGGAGAGGCTCTCTATTGCCTGGATGAAATGAATTTGAATGTAAAACATAATTTGGCTGAAGTAAACATTCCGACCAAAAATATCTCAAAAGTCATTGAATTCCCCGAAGGCGTTTATGTCCAGTACGGCCCGCGCTTGATGCTGACCTTACCTAATGGCCCTGTTCAACAAGCCCTCGCTCAACAGTTCAAA
>JAGLBK010000326.1 GCA_018260275.1 Deinococcus sp. | reverse complement strand
CCTTGACCTCCGCCGCCAGCCCGGTTTGCAGGGCGCTGACGGCTGCCGCGTGAACGCTGGCCGTACTCACGCCTCTGGCCTGCGCGATCTGGGCGATGGTCTTGCCACCCTGAAGCTCCTGCCTCAGCGCCGTTTCGCTCAGGCCGAGGCTCTTGGCGACCGCCGCACCGATGGCGGCACCGGGGCCGCGCTGCCCCATTGCGCCGGGCTGGCCCATGCCGCGCTGAGTCTGATTTGTGCCGCGTGACTGGCCGTTCAGCTCACCCTGATCGGCTGGACCTTGCTGGTCATCGTCGAAGCGGCCCTGTCCAGCTGCCCCGCGCCCACCGAAATCGCCGTGCCCGTGGCCGCCACGTCCACCACGCCCGCCGTGTCCGGCCAGCATGAAGGGGTTCTGCTGCAAATCGGCCTTCATGTTCTGCGAGGCGTCGTTCGGGAAGTCGCCCGCCTTGACTCTCTGGTCGATGGTGCTGCTTCCGGCAGTAGTGGCGGCGCTGCGGAGCCTGTCCACGCTGACGCCGAGCTGCGCGGCGAGGTTCTTCAGGAACACGTCGGCGTAGTTGGTACCCGACTGCTGGCGCGGCTGGTTGCCCGTATTGCCGCTGGCCCGCTGTCCGGGTTGCGCCTGGCGGGTCTGCGCCTGGCCGGGTTGAATGGGCTGCACGCGCTCGGGGGTCTGGGTCGCCACGGTGCTGGCGAACACCAGTCCGGCGGTCAGAGGCAACGAGGCGGCGAGGATCAGGGGCAGGCGGCCAAACTTTTTGATACCAGTATTTTTAGGGTGACTCACAGTCTCACTCTCCTTGAAGGTGTGGGGCGGGGGTTCCACTTCCGCTCACCAGGGGAGAATGCCGGAGACCGGTTAACGTGCGGCTAAAACGTGGACCTCTTGCAAAAGTCGCGGCGAGGTCGGTCTAAGGGTCAAAAAGTCTAGGGCATTTGACAAAAAGCAGTTGCCTTGTGGCCCCCTCACCCCTTGCTTCGCAAGGCCCTCTCCCACAAGGGGCGAGGGTCAACAGCGCAAACTATTGAATGATCCCAAAAAGCGCTCAGTTCAGCCGTCGACCACGATCACTTTCAGGTGGCGCGGCCCGTGGACGCCTTCCACGCGCACTAGTTCGATGTCGCTGGTGGCGCTGCCGCCCGAGAGCCACGTCAGCGGGCGGCCCGCGCGGACACTCGGCGCGACCTGTTCGGTGCCCTCGCGCACGGTCTGAACGACCTGCCCGGCCCGAATCACGCAGATGTGGGTATCGGGAATCAGGCTCAGGGCGCGGCGGCCCTGGTCGCCCTGGTGGTCGAGGATGATGGTTCCGGTTTCGCTGATGGCGACCGCGCACCCGGTGACGACGGCGGGAATCCCGTCCAGCTCGGCGTGCGAGAGGGGCGGGGCGTCACGCACCACCTCCAGGCCAGCGGGTAGCCACGCCCCATTGAATTCGGCAGGCACGACCACGCGGCGCACCGCTCCCAGTGCGGCGGCAATGGCCCCCGGTACGTCCTGCGCGGCTACGCGGGCAAACGCGGCCCGGTAGTCCAGGATGCGGTCTTCAAACTGGTGCAGAAGCTCCTTGCGGCTCAGCGGCGCGGACTGCGGGTAGTCGGGCAATTCGGGCACTTCACTGCCCGCGATGGCGCGGTTGATGCGCGTCAGGACTTCCAGCCGGGCCTCAGCGTTGCTGGGCACTTCAGATTTGACTGACTCGGTCATGCGTCCTCACCTTCCCCGGCCTGCTGCACGACCTGTGGTGGGGCGGCGTCCACTGCCGGTGTCTGCCCCTGCTCACGCTGCCGCCACCACTCGCGGAAACTCTGGGGCGGGAAAGGGTTCAGGTCACGCGACTGCGTCCAGCCGCCGAGCAGCCCCGGCAGCGCGGTAATTTCACCGTTATGCACCAGCGGCCCCTGCCCGAAGCGGGCCAGTTTGACGGCCCCCTCGAAGCGCCAGCCCTCGCTCATGGCAAGCCGCATTCCCTGCATCGCCAGCGCTTCGAGGGTCGGCCCCTTGTGCTGGGCCGCCTCGCCGCGCAGGTAAATCAGCACCTGCGGAATGTTGATCCGCACCGGGCAGGCGTCGAAACACGCCC
>JAGLBK010000325.1 GCA_018260275.1 Deinococcus sp. | reverse complement strand
AGACACCCGGATGGTGTATGTTTCGACTTCCTGCGGCCACTTTTCGCCCACCGAAACCAGCGGCAAAATCCCCCCGGTCTGGGCAGAGGCCACACTCCCGAGGGAAGCGGCGAGCAGCAGGGCAGTGACCCTCAGGGCAGTGGGCACAGTGGTGGGCAGAGGCAGCTTATTCACTGAGAAAAATCATACAGGTGCTCTCTGAGAGTGGATGATGAACATCAGGTGGGCTGAGCATGAGCAGGCCGCGCAGAACAGGTGAACTTGGAGCAGGTCAAGCAGAGCTGACCCGCCGGGCGTATCCTCGGGGTATATGAGCAAACTGACTGAGCTGAGCGCGTGGCAGGCCCTCGAAGACCACTACTACACCATGCAGGACAGGCATCTGCGCGACCTGTTTGCCGCCGACCCCACGCGCGGCGAAAAGATGACCGCCGAGGGCGCGGGCCTGTACCTCGACTATTCCAAGCACCGCGTGACGGATGAAACGCTGAAGCTGCTGCTGCAACTCGCCGAAGAAGCGGGCGTGGCGAAAAAGCGCGACGCCATGTTCGCGGGCGAAAAGATCAACATCACCGAGAAGCGGGCCGTGCTGCATACCGCGCTGCGTGCGCCCCGTGACGCCGTGATCGAAGTAGACGGCAAAAATGTGGTGCCGGACGTGCATGAGGTGCTCGACCGCATGAGCGCCTTCGCGGAGCAGATTCGCGCTGGAACCTGGCTGGGCCATACCGGCAAGCCGATCAAAAACATCGTCAACATCGGCATCGGCGGCAGCGACCTCGGCCCGGTGATGGCTTATGAGGCGCTCAAGCACTACGCCCAGCGCGACCTGACCGTGCGTTTCGTGTCGAACGTGGACGGCACCGACCTCGCCGAAAAGACCCGCGACCTCGACCCCGCGCAGACGCTGTTTATCGTGTCCAGCAAGACCTTTACCACCCAGGAAACCATGACCAACGCCCGCAGCGCCCGCCAGTGGTTGCTTGGCAGCCTCAAGGACGACGCGGCGGTCGCGCGGCATTTCGTGGCGGTCAGCACCAACGCCGCCGAGGTGACCAAGTTCGGCATCGACACCGCCAACATGTTCGGCTTCTGGGACTGGGTCGGCGGGCGCTACAGCATGGACAGCGCCATCGGCCTGAGCCTGATGCTGGCCATCGGCGGCGACCAGTACCGCGAGTTACTGGCCGGGTTCCACGAGATGGACGAGCACTTCCGCACCGCCCCCGCTGAAAAGAACCTGCCGATGCTGATGGGCCTGCTGGGCATCTGGTACAACAACTTTTTCGGCGCGGAGAGCGTGGCCGTGCTGCCCTACGACCAGTACCTCGCCTACTTCAGCGCGTACCTGCAACAGCTCGACATGGAAAGCAACGGCAAGCACGTCACGCTGGACAATGAACAGGTGGA
Organism: Deinococcus sp.; assembly: GCA_018260275.1. Classification (GTDB taxonomy): domain Bacteria; phylum Deinococcota; class Deinococci; order Deinococcales; family Deinococcaceae; genus Deinococcus. The sequence goes on along the minus strand of JAGLBK010000325.1, from coordinate 687 downwards.
TTACCAGACTGGCCCGATCATCTGGGGGCAGCCCGGCACCAACGGCCAGCACGCCTTTTATCAGCTGATTCACCAGGGCACCAAGCTGATTCCCTGCGACTTTATCGGCTTTTGCCAGACGCTGAACCCCATGCCGCCGCACCACGACCTGCTGATGGCGAACGTGTTCGCGCAGACCGAGGCGCTGGCTTTCGGCAAGACGCTGGAGCAAGTGCTGGCCGACGGTGTGGATGCCAAAATTGCCCCGCACCGGGTCTTCGAGGGCAACCGCCCCACCAGCACGATTCTGGCTGACAAGCTCACGCCGCACACGCTGGGCGCACTGATCGCGCTGTACGAGCACAAGGTTTTCGTGCAGGGCGCGATCTGGGACATCAACAGTTTCGACCAGTGGGGCGTGGAGCTGGGCAAGGTGCTGGCGGGCAAAATTGCCCCCGAGCTGCAAAGCGAAGGCGAGCCGGAACTGAAGCACGACAGCTCGACCAATACGCTGATTAAGCGTTACCGGGCGCGCAGGGCGTAAGCGTGAGCAGGCCGCCGTTCCCCTGGATGACCGTGCGGGAACGGTGGCTTTACTTTGTCGGCGTCGCCCCCATGTGGTTTTATTTTTGGCTCTTCACGGATTCCGGGGAGCTAAAAAGCGTCCGGTAAAATGAATCTTGTGCTGAATCTGATTCGTTTGCTGGA
>JAGLBK010000324.1 GCA_018260275.1 Deinococcus sp. | reverse complement strand
AGCGAGAAGGCAAAAGGAGCTCTGGGCGGAAGTGGAGCGGGTTCGGGTGCTTTTCCCGGACACGCGTAACTGTAGCCAGGAGCTCCTTAAATTCTCTGTGATGAAGATGATCTCTGGCCGCTCAGGTGTCCTGGCTACCGTCCTGATGCTGGCAGGCACAGCACTGGCCGACACTTATGTCAAGGGAACACAGGTTTCCTATAGAAAAGAAATAAATGCGGCAAACAAGACCAATGAAAGCAGTCTTTACATTGACGAAGCCAACGACACCAACAATAAGAATTACGCAGAGTTTAGCTGTGATGCTGGTGCCCCGATCTTTTATCTGAACAGTGACCAGCGACTGGTCAACCGTCAGCAGTTCGATGACGATGAAACTCCAGATATCATGGTGGCAGTAGATGGTGGTAAAGCCGTCAGGTTCCAGAGCTGGGGCGCAAGAAGTGAAGAAAAGCCCAATCTGATGGCGCTGGCCCTCGACGACAAATACGATGCCCAGATGCTCAGGCTGTTTCAGAGTGCCAAAAGCAAAGTGGTCATGTCAGTAATGCGATATGACAAGAAGGTCTTGAATTTTACCTTTTATACCAGGGACTGGCTAAGGGATTGAACGCTATCAACTCCTGTCAATAAAATCGCTTCAGCACTGCCGGTACTGTACAGAATTGGCCCTGAGCCATGCAAATGGTTCGTATCTTCTGGCCCGGCAGAGCAAGACTGAGCGCGACAAGTGACTCCCTCGCTAGACCTGAGGACCATATCCGGTCTGCTGCTGGCCTACCCTGAGGCATGACCCAGACGGCCCCCTCAGCCCAGACCAGCGACGTTCCCGAGTACACTCCCCTCAACCGCCACCGCCTGATTGCGCCCGGCCCGGTCGAGGTCGCGCCAGACGTGCTGCTGGCGCTGGCCCAGCCACAGATGCACCACCGCGCCAAGGAGGGCATCGAGAAACTCATGTACGCCCGGCAGCAGCTTTCCCAGCTTCTGGGCGACCCCTACGACGCCGTGATTACCACCTCCAGCGGCACCGGGGCTTTCGAGGGAGCGCTGGTGAGCACCACGCCGCCGGGCGCAAAAGTCGTGAACGCGCAGGCCGGAAAATTCAGCGAACGCTGGGGCCAGATGGCGCAGCGCTTTGGCTACGACGTTCAAATCGTCGCCAAGCCCTGGGGCGAACTGCTGGACGCCGACGAGGTAGCCGAGGCCTGCAAGGACGCCTATACCCTCTGCATCACCCACAGCGAAACCAGCACCGGGGCGCTGCACGACCTCGGAGCGATTGCCAAGGCGGCCAGAGCACAGAACCCCGACCTCATCATCATTGCCGACTGCATCACCAGTTACGGCGTGGCCGAGCTGCGCCCCGCTGCCTGGGGCGTGGACGTGATCGTCTCGGGCAGCCAGAAGGGCACAGCGACGCCGCCCGGCCTGGGCTTCGTGCTCTTCAGCCCGGAAGTCCAGACCCGCATGATCAAGGACACGCCTCACGGGTTTTACCTCGACATGACCCGTGAACTGGCCGGACAGAAGGCCGGAAGCACGCCCCAGACCCCGGCCATCAACCTGATCTACGCGCTGAGCGTGGCGCTCGACCGCCTGCTGGCTGTACCGCTGGACGTGCTGTGGGCCGAGCAACACCGCAAGAACACGGCGCTGATTGCCGCCGGAACCGCGCTGGGTGCCCCTGCCTGGGCGGCGCGCACCAGCCCGGCGGTGGCGGTCCTCAGGCCGCCTGCTGGCGTCACCGGGCGTCAGGTGGCGGCCCGCCTCGCCGCGCTGGGACAGCGAGCACTGGCAGGGCAGGCCCCGCACGAGGACGCGGTGTTCCGCGTGTCCACGATGGGCTACGCCGACCGTTACGACGCCCTGGCAATTGCCGGAATGCTGGAAGACGCTTTTGCCGCGCTGGGTGTTCAGTTCGAGCGCGGCACCGGAGTCCAGGCGGCCTGGCAAGCCCTCAAGTAAGTTCTCATCTGGTAGGTGAAACTTTCAGATGGATAGCGTGTAGTAACGGGTTTTTGTCTACTAACCTCGAGTGCTAGGGGTTGCGAACAATCACTTCTCGTCGTGGACGACAAATTCCCGTTTGCAATTTTAGCTAGA
>JAGLBK010000323.1 GCA_018260275.1 Deinococcus sp. | reverse complement strand
GTGTGCATGGTCGCCCCGCTGAAGGTTCCGGCGGCCCGTTCGCCCAGTTGCGCGGCCAGTTCATCGGCTTTACCGGCCTGCCCCGGTGTGGACAGCACCAGCGCCCGCCGAACGCCGAGGCGCTGGATTTCGGCGGCCAGTTGCTCGCGGCTACCTGCTCCGAACACCACGCGGGTGGGCAGTGGTTCGTAAGTAAAGAACATGGGTCGCTCCTTGAACGGCTGAATGGAAAAGAAGTGGCCTCCTTCACAGCACAGACACTTCTTCTCATCCAGATTCGTTACACGCTACGGGCTGAGACGTCCTGAAGCATCTTCTGCACAGCCTGAATCTCGTCTTCGTTGATGGTGTGGCCCATCCGCGGGTAAATGCGCTTGTCCACCTTCGCGCCGTGTCCGGCGAGGATGTCGGCGCTGTCCTCAACGCGCTTAAGCGGTATGTGGCTGTCCACATCGCTGCACCCGATGAAAACGGGCGTGCCGTCCAGGTTGCCAGCGTAGTCGCGGGGGGTGCCTTCCGGCCCAATCAGGCCGCCGGAGAAGGCGAACACGCCGCCGTAGCGCCGGGCGTTGCGGGCCACGTATTCCAGCGTCAGGCACGCGCCCTGTGAGAAGCCGCCCAGCACGATGTTCTCGGGCGGAATGCCCTGCTCACCCAGGGTGTTGACGATGTCGTCAATCGTCTGGAGGCCCGACGACAGGCCGGGTTCGTTGCGCTCCAGCGGGGCCAGGAAGCTCTCGGGATACCAGGTGTTGCCCTGTGCTTGCGGCGCGACGTAGGCGAAGGCCGACAGGTTGAACTGCTGTGCGAGGTTCAGGATGTCCTCGGCGCTGCCGCCACGCCCGTGCACCAGAATCACGGCGGCGCGGGCTTCATCCAGGGCGCGGCCCCTGGTCATCACCGGCTGGCCCTGGTGCGGGCCGTTCACTGCTGCCCGTCCGGGAGGCTGGCGGCGCTGGTCGGGGCAGTGCCGTGGCTGGTGCCGCCGATGGTCACGCCGTACTCGTGGTTCACGATGGGTTTGACGCGGGCCTCAATCGCCGCTCGCTTGCTCTCGTACCAGGCGGGCAGTTTGAGGTGCTTGCCCAGTTCGTCCACGCTCTCGTCGGCGGGGAAGCCGGGGGCGTCGGTGGCGACTTCGAACAGGATGCCGGAACGCTCGCGGAAGTAGATGGAGTGGAAGTACTGGCGGTCCTGCACCGTGGTCACCTGGTAGCCGTGCTTGGTGAGCAGCTGGCGGTATTCCAGTTGCTCGGCGTCGTCCACGGTCCGCAGGGCGACGTGGTGCACGCTGCCCGCGCTGAACTGTCCGTGGGGCTTGCCGGGGCGCTCGACCAGGTCGATGTACAGGCCCACGCCGTCCGACTGGCCGCGGAAGCGGGTGCGGGTTCCTTCGGGGTCCTGCTCGCTGCCCACCTTGGTAAAGCCCAGCGGCCCGGTCAGCAGGCTCTCGGTCTGGGCGGTCTGCGCGACCCAGCCGGTCACGCTGTGAAAGCCGTTCAGGGCGTGTTCGCGGGGAACAGGGCTGTTCGGCCAGAAGCTCGGCACGGCCGCGCCTTCCTCGAAGATGATTTCAATCCATAGGCCGTCGGGGTCTTCAAACTTGACGGCGGGGCTGCCGAAACGGGTTTCCTCGGTGAAGGGAATATTGAACTCGTTCAGGCGGGCTTTCCAGTAGTCCTGCGAGGCGACGGGCGCAGCGTAAGCCGCCGCCACGATTTCGCCGTTGCCGCGCCGCCCCTTGACCGCGTTGGGCCAGGGGAAGTAGGTCATGATGGTGCCGGGCGCACCGGTTTCGTCGCCGTAGTAGAGGTGGTAGGTGCCGGGGTCGTCGAAGTTGACGGTCACTTTGACCATGCGCTGGCCCAGAACCTGGGTGAAGAAGTCCACGTTCTTCTGGGGGTCGCTTGCCATGACGGTCAGGTGGTGGAGGCCTTGAATCGGATTCATGGGGCTATCCTAACTTAAAGTTTTAAGTGTTATGTGAGTCACGCCACTTTATAAAGAATGGGTATACTCGGCGGGTGAACGAGACAGACGCGGCCCTGCGGGGGCTGCCCATCCGAATCTGGCGGCGGTTGGTCAGGACGACGCAAGGCAAGGTGCAGCAAG
>JAGLBK010000322.1 GCA_018260275.1 Deinococcus sp. | reverse complement strand
TGAATCAATTTAAATTCGTATCAGAGCTTCAGGTCATGCCGGAGCTGCCACGCCAGGGCCAGCGGCTCCAGCTCTGACGTATCCACCTGCTGGTCGTACACCACACTCTGATGCACCGCGCCGCGCTGTTGACGGTGCATGCCGGGCGTGCGGTCAGGCCGGCCTGCACCGTTCCAGAGATACCGATCATCCAGGCCCGTTCCAGCCTCCTGAAGGCCTCGCCTACCGTGACTTCTCCCTGCGGCCCAAATTCGATGCCCCCGCCAGAGCGCAATTTTGTGGGCAGCGCCGCCACCAGATCGTCGATGCTCAGGCGCAGCCAGTCGCCCGGCAGTTCGTCCTGCAGGGCGCGGGCCAGGGTGGTCTTGCCGCTGCTGGAAGCCCCGTTCAGGATGATGATTCGTCCGGTCAATTCACGCCTTCCATGCCCACCCAGAGCACCTTGCCGCCCGCCTGCATCGCCGGGCCGGTCAGGGCGTCCTGCGGCAGCCAGATGTGCCACGCCGCGTTGATGCCAGTCACGTCGGGCAAGCCCACCGCCGCCTGCAACGCGTTCTGGTAGGTGGTGCAGTCCATGGCGTCGCCCGTGCCGCCGACCAGATACGGCGTCCCCTTCAGGCGCTCGGCCTCGGCCCGCAGCCTGGGCAGCCGCTCGGGGTTCACGCCCACGTCGAGCACGATGACCGCGTGGCGCTTGTACAGGCTGCTCTCGGGACGGTTCTTGACCCCGCCGTCGAAAAAGCCCGGCGAATCGGTCACAACGCCCGCCGAAAACTTGCGGCTGATGTGGCTGCACACCCCCCACGAGAAGCCCCCGGCGCTGGCGTTGCACACCACGATCACGCTGCCGTCCGGGGCGCGGCGCACCGCTTCGGGCACGCTGAGCAGGCGGTCGGCGGGCACAGTCTGGTCGAGCAGCAGCCGCGCCGGGTCGATGGTTCCCCCGGCAGGCCCGGGCCGGAAGTTCAGTGCGTGAATATTCTGCGGCGGCGAGCAGGCGCACAGGCCCAGGCTCAGCAGCAGGGCGGGCCACACGGAACGGGGGAGGACCGGAAAGGACATGGCCCCATTATCGGGCATCCGGGCGCAGCGTTGGTAGCGTGGGGTTGACGGGGCACAGAGTTAATGGTGCAGCACTGACAGTCGGGCGGGTACACTCAGTGTATGACCACTGCTGCGCCCAGCCTTCAAGCCCTGCTCCAGGTTGCCGTGCAGGCCGCCCAGGCCGCCGGGGCCATTCATCTGAAGTACCTGGGCAAGGTCGAGCAGGTGCGGGCCAAGAGCAGCTTTGCCGACCTGGTGACCGAGGTGGATGGGGAAGCCGAGCAGGCCATTCGCCGCGTCATTCTGAGCGCCTACCCCGATCACGCTGTGCTGGGCGAGGAAGAAGGTCAGTCGGGCGAGGGAGACTACCGCTGGATCGTGGACCCGCTGGACGGCACGGTCAATTACGCGCACGGGTATCCGGTGTTCTGCTCGTCGGTGGGGCTGGAAATCGGCGGCGTGCGCTCGGTGGGGGCCATTTTCGACCCGACGCGCGGCGAACTCTTTACCGCTACCCATGGCGGTGGGGCCTTTTTGAACGGGCAGCCTATCGGGGTCAGCCGCGTTCCCACGCTGAACACGCCCGCGCTGGTTGCCACCGGCTTTCCTTACGACACCAGCGGCGAGCGCAATCTGGTTCACGTCGCCAAAATCCTGCGGCTGGGGGTACCTCTGCGGCGGCCCGGCGCGGCGGCGCTCGACCTGTGTAACGTGGCCTGCGGGCGCATGGACGCCTACTGGGAATACGGCACGCACCCCTGGGACGTGGCGGCGGGCAGCCTGATTCTGGAAGAAGCGGGGGGCCGCGTGACCGACGTGCGGGGCCAGCCCGACCCCTACGCTGAGATGATCGTGGCGACGAACGGCCAGCTGCACCCCGAACTGCTGGCGCTGCTTCAGGAGTGAGGGCAGGAGTAAAGGTCGGTGCTCTGGCCTAAGCAGTTTGCATAAAAAGGCCACGTTGTTTGTGGCTTTTTATGCCGAGCGGAGCGAGTGACTTTCAATGAGCAGCTGGAATAATGGAGCCGTTTGGGGTGGGGTTCCACAAATGGCGTAATTATGCAAGCTGCTCT
>JAGLBK010000321.1 GCA_018260275.1 Deinococcus sp. | reverse complement strand
CGGGCAGCTGAATGCCAGCCTGCTGGGCGACAGCGCCGAACTGGCCCGCGTCGAAGGTCAGGGGCGCGGCCTGCTGGGCGGCCTGTTTGGCAATGTCGACGAGATCTCCGGACGCCTCGGCTCGGCGCTGGGTGGTAGTGGCAGTAGCGCCTCCCGTCTGCTGGCCCTGCTGTCCCCGCTGGTGCTGTCGGTTCTGGGCAAGCACAGCACGGGCATGAACGGCTCGGCCCTCAGTGGTCTGCTGGGCGGCATCAACACCTCCCATCTCACCGGCCTGTTGCCTGCTGGCCTGACCGGTCTGGGCGCTCTGCTGGGCGGTACTGCTGCTGCGGCGCATGTTGCGGCCAAGCCCGCCGAAGTGATCGTCGCCAAGGCTGAACCCGAGGTGAAGACTCCGGTGGCGGCTGCGCCCCCTGCGCCCCGCCCCGTGACCCCGGCCCCTACCACGACTACGGTCGTCCCGGTCACCACCGAGAAACGTGGCGGCTTCCCGTGGTGGCTCATTCCGCTGTTGCTGCTGCTGCTGCTGGGCGGCTGCTGGTTGCTCAAGCCCAAGCCTGCGCCTGCGGTCACGACGACCACCGATACCAACACTGCGCCCGCGACCACCACTCCGGCAGCGACCAACACCGGCACCTTCGCCATCACCGATCCGGCCGCCGATGCCAAGCTGCCCGCTGGCGGCTTTGCCCTCAAGGGCACCGGCAAGGCGGGCGACGAGATCGAGGTCTTCCAGGACGGCACCAGCCTCGGTAAGGTCACGGTCGGCAGCGACGGCACCTGGAGTCAGGACGTGCCCAGCCCCGCCGCGGGTGCCCACACCTACAGCGTGAAGGGAGCCGACGGCACCGAACTGGGCAACGTGGCGACCACCATCGGGGCCGCCGATGCCAGCGCCAGCGCCGCCAACTGCACCAAGGACTACACCCTGAGCATGAAGGACGGCCAGACCGTCAACGAACCCTTCCTGTTCGGCGGCGTGGGTAAGGGCACCGGCTACACCGTGACCGTCAAGCGCGGCGACCGGGTCATCGGTACGAAGCCGATTGCCCTCGACAGCACCTGTGGCTGGAGCTACCAGAGCAAGCCCGGCAAGGGCAAGGTCACCTACGAAGTGCGCCCCACCGGCGACGCGGCGGCAGCTCCTCTGAGCACCATCAACGTCACCGTCAACTGAGTCCAGATCAGGGCGGGCCACTTCTCTGCGGAGGGTGGCCCGCTTTTTTTGTCTTCTGGCTCAGCGTCTGACTGTTTAGGGGCTGCCTTTTTAGCGGCTGACGGTCCAGATGCCCGCGAAGTCGCGCAACTGCGTGTCGGTGTCGGGTGTGGCGTAGGCGCTGATGCTGCCGTCGAGGTATAGGGCGTCGGGGCACCCCAGTTCATCGCGGAAAAACACGGCGAAGGTATAGAAGTTGACCGGCCCCGCGCTGATCGCAAATTTGATCTTGCCGCCCTCGCACACTCCCACGCCACTGCGCACCTTGAAACTGGTGCCCGCCCGGTTGAACTCGGGGTGGAGCCTGCCCGCCTGCACCAGGAGCGGCCCCGACTGCGTAGCGTAGGTGGGGTTCAGGTTGGCCGCCCGGTACGCCTGGGTTTCGGTGACCCCCGCCTGTTTGCCGCGCACCCAGAACACGCCGTTGGGCAGCAGGGCAAAGTTACCGCCGTGGCGGGCATTGTTCAGGGGCACCAGGGTCTTGCCGCCCTCGACATGCAGGCCCAGCGGTTTCAGGCCGGGCGCGTAAATGCCGCTGTTGGTGGCAAACAGCATGGTCTTGCCCTCCTTGGCTAGCCGGGCCTGAACTTCGGCAAACGTGCGGTAAGGTGCGCCCGTAGTCGGGTTGATCCAGCGCAGCTCAAGGTTGTCTTGGGCGGGGTCTACTGTCGCCACCGTATACCGCATGTCGCCGCCGGTCACGCGCACCACGGTGCTGGCCTGGGTCTGGGTACACGCACTGAGGGGCAGCAGCAACAGGGCAAAGGGAACAGACAAACGCATCGGCTTCATCATGTCACACGGCTGTTTTGTGCGGATGACTGGCGGGTGACGCCTGATCCCGCAGCACAAATAGCCTGGTGAAATGTCTGCTCAAGCTGCTGCGGATAGGTGTGTGGCATA
>JAGLBK010000320.1 GCA_018260275.1 Deinococcus sp. | reverse complement strand
GGCAGCGGCGTGCCCCAGTAGCGGCTGCGGCTCACGTTCCAGTCGATCAGGTTTTCGAGCCAGCCGCCGTAGCGCCCGTTCTTGATGTGCGCCGGGTGCCAGTCGATGGTCCCGTTCAGTTCGATCAGGCGATCTTTCAGGCTGGTGTTGCTCAGATACCAGCTCTCGGTGGCGTAGTACAGCAGTGGGGTGCCGCAGCGCCAGCAGTGCGGGTAGCTGTGCATGAAATTCTTTTCCTTCCACATCAGCCCACGCCCGCGCAGGTCACGGATGATGTCGGTGTTGGCGTCGCGGAAGAACACACCTTTCCAGGGGCCGAAACGGTGCTTGCCTTCCGAGTCCACGCCCACCAGCACCGGCCAGCTGTATTTGCGGCCCAGGCGCATATCGTCCTCGCCGAAGCTGGGGGCGGTATGCACAATGCCGGTGCCGTCGCTGTCCGACACGTAGGTATCCAGCCCCGCTTCCCAGCAGCGTTTGCCTTCGCCCTCGGCCTCGTAGGCTTCGGTGAACAGGGGAGAGTACGCCACATGTTCCAGTTCGGTGCCTTTGAACGACTTCACGACCTCTGCGCCTTCACCCAGCACCTCGTCTTTCAGGCTGGCGGCCAGGATGACGGTCTTGCCGTCCTTATCTTTCGCGGCCACGTACTCGAACTCGGGGTGCAGCGCCACGCCCACGTTGTACGGCAGCGTCCAGGGGGTGGTCGTCCAGACCAAGAAGGCTGAACCGCCGGGCAAGCCCAGCGCGGCGGGGTCTTTCAGGTCGAAGGTGATGTACACGCTGGGGTCCTGAATATCTTTGTACCCCTCGCTGACCTCGGCGTTGCTGAGGGTGGTGCCGTCTTTCGGGCAATACGGCGCGACGCGGAAGCCCTTGTACAGCAGTCCCTTCTCACTGAGCTGCTTGACGCTCCACCACACCGACTCGATGTAGTTCCTGTTCAGCGTCATATACGGCTCGTCGAGGTTGACCCAGTAGGCCACGCGCTCGGTGAAGCGGGTCCATTCGGCCTCGTACTCGAAGACGCTGGCGCGGCATTCCGCGTTGAATTTGGCAATGCCGTAGGCTTCCACATCGCGCTTGCTGTTCAGGCCCAGCTTCTTTTCGACGCCCAGTTCGACCGGCAGGCCGTGCGTGTCCCAGCCCGCCTTACGGGCCACATGGTAGCCCTGCATGGTCTTGAAGCGCGGAAACAGGTCCTTGAAGCTGCGCGACTGCACGTGGTGAACGCCGGGCATTCCGTTGGCGGTAGGTGGCCCTTCGTAGAACGTGAAGCGCGGGCCGTCTTTGGTCTGCTCCAGCGTGCGCTCGAAGATCTTCTGCTCGTTCCACCACTTGAGGGTGGCAACTTCCATTTCGGGGAAACTGGGGTTTTGCGGGACGGGGTTGAACATTTTTTCTCCTTTGGAGGCTTGTGGCGTGTGGCTTGTGGCTTGTGGAAACGGATTGAGTACGCGGGATGCGGTGCGCGGTGCGCGGGTTTTGGGTGAGTGGGGTTTGGAGTGGAGGGCTTTAGCTTCAGCTGAGTTACCCCTCCGACCCCTTCGGGGCCACCTCCCCTGAAAAGGGAGGCTTTTGGAGCGTCGTTTCTCGCGTTGCGTGCGCTTCTGGCTCCCTTTAAGGGGAGCTGTCAGCGAAGCTGACTGAGGGGTAACTCCGCTTTTGCCCATGCTTCCTCCCCTCCCTGGCCCTCCGCGACCAAAAAAAACCGCCGCGCCCCGGCCAATGCTTCAAGCACTGTGCTGGGACGCGGCGCAACTGGTTTGCTTCGCGTGGTACCACCCAACTTCGCCGCGCGTGGCGGCCTCGTTGCAGCCCTCTGTCGCGGGGTGTACGGACGGGTCTACTTCCTGGCGGGTTCTTCCGTCGGCGCGGGAGGTGATCTTCGCTGCTGGGCGCACATTCCGGGCTTTCACTGTCCCCGGTTCGCTCTTTTGCCGCCGCCAGCGCTACTGTCCTCGCGTTCGCCCTGTATTGTCCCGACCCGCAGCGCAGGTCTGTCCTCATGGTAGGTCTCCGCCGCCTCAGGGTCAATGCGCCAGATGCCTTAGAGCGTGTTTATAAAGGGTCAGGGTGGTGGGATGCTTTGAGGTGTGAAACGCAAAGCTTACCCAACCAACCTGA
>JAGLBK010000031.1:16891-17121 GCA_018260275.1 Deinococcus sp. | reverse complement strand
AGAGCCACGGCCAGCCCGCCCTCAGCGCTGTCGTGCGCAGTGTCGGTCAGGCGGGCGCGTATGAGAGCCAGTGTGCCGTCCACCACCTTCTGAGCCAGCGTGAGGTCAAGTTCCGGCACCCGCCCGGCTTCCAGGCCATACACCGTTTCCAGATACTGGCTTGCGCCAATGCTGTCGGCATGAGCGCCCAGCAAAATCAGATTTTGCCCTGCCGCTTTCAGGTTCATAGT
>JAGLBK010000031.1:0-16881 GCA_018260275.1 Deinococcus sp. | reverse complement strand
CACCATCACGTCGGGCAGCACGCCCACCATGCCAATCGTGGGGGTCGGGTGAATCGCCACGCGCTCGTCGCCCTGGGTGTACTGGTTGTAGAGGCTCACGTTGCCGCCAGTAACGGGTGTATTCAGCGCGCGGCAGGCGTCGGCGATGCCCTGCACGGCCTGCTGCAACTGGTAGTAAACCTCCGGGCGGTGCGGGTTGCCGAAGTTGAGGTTATCGGTAATCGCCAGCGGCGTCGCGCCCACGCAGGCGAGGTTGCGGGCAGCCTCGGCCACGGCGGCGGCGGCCCCGGTGTACGGGTCAAGCTGCACGAAACGCGGGTTGCAGTCGGAGGTTGCGGCCACGCCCATGTTGCTGCCCTTGACGCGCATCACGGCGGCGTCGGCGGCTCCAGGGACGACCACGGTATTGGTCATCACCTGATGGTCGTAGAGTTCAAAAATGGGGCGCTTGCTGGCAATGGTCGGGTGGCTCAGCAAATCCACCAGCACCGCGCCCAGGTCGGCGGGAACGGGCACGCCGCTCAGGTCGCGCTCGCGGGCGGCCCGGATGTCTGCCGATTCCACGCCCTCGCGGGTGTACTTGGGGGCCTCGTTCAGCAGGGCCACGGGCAGGTCGCACACCACTTCGCCCTGCCAGGTCAGGCGGTAGCGGTCGTGGGCCTCCACCTCGCCGATGTTCACCACGTCCAGCTCCCACTTGGCCAGCAGGTCGTAAAGCGCCTGCTCCTTGCCCGGCACCGGCACCAGAATCATGCGCTCCTGCGACTCGCTGAGGCACAGTTCCATCGGCACCATGCCCGTTTCGCGGGTGGGCACGGCGTCCAGATTCATGGTGATGCCCAGGCTAGCGCGGTAAGCCATCTCGCAGGTAGACGACACCAGCCCCGCCGCGCCCATGTCCTGCACGCCCGCCACCAGCCCGGCCTCGATGGCCTCCAGAGTCGCTTCCAGCAGCAGTTTTTCCATGAAGGGGTCGCCCACCTGCACGGCGGGGCGGTCGGCCTGCGACGCCGCGCTCAGGTCAGCCGACGAGAACACCGCGCCGCCCAGCCCGTCACGCCCGGTCTTGGAGCCGACGTAGATAATCTGGTTGCCGACCTCGCCCATGGTGCCTTTGGCCAAATCCTCGTGGCGTAGCAGGCCCAGCGCCATCACGTTGACCAGCGGGTTTTCCTGATAGCTGGGGTGAAAAGTGACCTCGCCGCCCACCGTGGGCACGCCAATCGCGTTGCCGTAGTGCGCGATGCCGTCCACCACGCCATTGACCAGAAACTTGGTGCGGGGGCTGTCGGGGTTGCCGAAGCGCAGGCTGTCCAGCACCGCAAAAGGCCGCGCACCCATAGCGAAAATGTCGCGCAGGATGCCGCCCACGCCCGTCGCCGCGCCCTGTACAGGTTCTACGGCGCTGGGGTGGTTATGAGATTCCATCTTGAACGCCACGCCCCAGCCGTCGCCGATGTCTACCACGCCCGCGTTCTCGCCAGGCCCTTGCAGCACCTGGGGGCCGGTGGTCGGGAAGGCGCTGAACAGGGGGCGGCTGTTCTTGTAGCCGCAGTGTTCTGACCACATCGCGCCGACGATGGCGGCTTCCAGCGCATTGGGTTCGCGGCCCAGTTGCGAGGCGAAGAGGTCAAATTCCTCGGTGGTGAGGCCGAAAGTGGCGGCCTGGGTGCGGAGGGATGGGGTGGGGGTTGGGGGTGGGGGGTTGGGTCATGGGGTTGGCTCCTGTAAAATGGCGCGTTTTGGTTTCTTCTTTTGCACTTGAAAATTTAGAAACTGTCTTTCAGTAAAAATCATCAGCAAGAAAGAGATGACTAAAGCGATTGGGGCGGCAACAAATTCGGATAAAATTTCTAACGTGCTATCGCTGACTCTATTTCCTAGCACTGATATAGCGACGGCAATCAAGTAGACGAACACACCATTTGAAAAAATCAGGCTGGAAAGCCCTATGAGGGCAGTAGATAGGTAAGTTTTTGTATCCAAATCTAACCGATTAGAGTAGGAACGAACTATCCGCAAGCTGACGAGTAATGCCAGCGGCAAGGCAATGAGAACAAAGAACAGAAAAAGGAGTAGAACCATTTTAGCTACCTATGCTCACGCTATGGCCTCCGGCATCAGCCCTTTCGCGGCGTCCTCTAACCTGGCGTCAAAGGTAACGAAGCGCAGGCCGACTCTCTGGCGCAGGGCGAGAGCGGCGGCGAGGTGCAGGGCGTCCATACCTCTTAACCCCGGCTGAGCTTTGGCAAGCATGGCCGCAACTTCTGCCAATTGCTGTGTGACAGGTTGCACTTGAACAGTCTGCCAGTCTCTTGAAAAGAGCCGCATTGCCTGCTGGTAGCCTGCTTCGTCTAAAACACTCGAATGAAAATAACGAGCAATAGCAGCACTCACCTCAGCGTATCCAATAATGCAGCAGGCCACATCATTATGTTGTTCAACCAGTTCTATAACCTGGTCTTTGCCTGATTTCTCGTCCAGATATAATTTGGCAAGTGCATTGGAATCGAGATAAAGCAACGTCACTTAGCGGTCACGCCCTTCAGAAATCATTTCTACAATGCTTGGGCCACCGCTAATATCTACGCGCTTGCCTTTCCCGCTGTAACGAAATTTTTTGAACTGTGTCGGGTCTTGTACTGGAACCTGTGCCAGCAATTGCTCCAGCGTGGGCGGCGCGGCCGGTTCTGTTGCGGTGTCGGCGACTTCTTCAAAAATCTCGGTGTACGCGACTTTCTGGCCGCGCACCCGGCTCAGCGCCTCCAGCAATTGCGACACGGTACGCAAATTGACCCTCTCTGCTGGGCCTCTGGCGAGGTCGTACACCGTCGTTGCAGCCACCTGGCCCCTGGCCTCCTGTACCAGACGGTAGGCAGAAATATCGTGCTGCTTGAGGTATTTACCGAGATTAAGCTGGATGACCATACTACGAGTTTACCATAGTCCGATATTCCGTACTACTTCGCCTTCAGCGACTCGAATACGCCGCGCCCGTCCTCGCTGCCCAGCAAAAGCTCCACGGCCCGCTCGGGGTGGGGCATCATGCCCAGCACGTTGCCGCGTTCGTTGACGATTCCGGCGATGTCGTTCAGGCTGCCGTTGGGATTGTCGGCGTAGCGGAACACCACGCGGCCCTTCTCCTCCAGCTCGGCAATGGTCGCGGCGTCGGCGTAGTAGTTGCCCTCGCCGTGCGCGATGGGGATTTCCAGCGTCTGCCCCGCCGCATAGGCGCGGGTGAAGTCGGTGGCGTTGTTCTCCACGCGCAGATGCACCGGCTTGCACATGAAATGCAGGTCGCGGTTGCGGCTCAGCGCTCCCGGCAGCAAGCCGGATTCGGTCAGCACCTGAAAGCCGTTGCACACGCCCAGCACGTAGCCGCCAGCCTCGGCGTGGGCCTTGACTGCCCCCATAATCGGGCTGCGGGCGGCAATCGCGCCGCTGCGGAGGTGGTCGCCGTAGCTGAAGCCGCCGGGCAAAAACACCAGTTCAGTTCCTTCAGGAAGTGCGGTTTCAGTGTGCCAGACGAACTCCGCGCCCTCGTCCAGCAGCAGGCGGGCGGCGTGCAGGGCGTCGGCGTCGCAGTTGGAGCCAGGAAATTGGATGACGGCTGTTTTCATGGGATGTACTCCGGGTTGGGTCGGGCGCGGCTGGCATGGGCTTTTGCCAGTTCGGTCAGGAGGCCCTGCGCGTTGTGCAGATGCCCCTGGGTCGCCAGCAGATGCGCCGCGTAGCGCGGGACTTCTCGGCCTTGCAGGTGGACTTTACAGTTGCGCAGGTGGGCGGCGGCAGTCAGCAGTTCGGTTTCCAGGCGCTCCACATCGGCTACAGCCTGGGCCAGTGGGTCGGTCACTTGACTTCCTCAAGCTCCCAGTGGGCATTTTCCATAATCGGATTGCTCAGCACGTTTTCCACGATGTCCTTGACCTGTGCGTCCACGTCGGCCTTTTCGCCGCTGAGGTTCAGTTCGATGTACTTGCCGATGCGGACGCTGCCCACGTTGGCGTGGTTCAGGTGCGAGAGGGCGCGTTCCACCGTGCGGCCCTGCGGGTCGAGGATGGAAGGCTTGAGGGTAACGTAGATTTTCGCTTGATAGTTGGGCATTGGGGGACTCCTTCGGAGTGTGGCTAAGGGTCAAAAGGTCTAAGAGTCTAAGGTGCTGGGGCAGGCGATTTGGTCTGTCTTGAAACGAGTTCAGGGCCTAGAAAATGGGAATTCCGATTTCCTTAGACCCTTCGACTCTTCGACCCTTAGACCTCTGTGGTCACGCGCCGCAGCATCTCGGCATAAGCCTCAGCCTCGCCGCCCAGGTCGCGCCGGAAGCGGTCTTTGTCCATCTTTTCGCCGGTTTCAGCGTCCCAGAAACGGCAGGTGTCGGGGCTGATTTCGTCGGCCAGCACGATTTCGCCGCCCGGCAACTTCCCGAATTCCAGCTTGAAATCAATCAGGCGCACGCCGCGTTTTTCAAAGTAGGGCACCAGAAAGTCGCGAATCTTCAGTGCCAGTTCGCGGATGCGCTTCAGGTCGGCTTCGCTGGCCCAGCCCAGGCTGATGGCGGTGTCGGTGTTAATCAGCGGGTCGCCCAGTTCGTCGGATTTGTAGCAGTACTCCACCACGGGGCGGGCCAGCGGCGTGCCTTCCTCCACGCCCAGGCGCTTGCTGAAGCTCCCGGCGGCCACGTTCCGCACGATGACCTCCACCGGCACGATGGTCACGGCCTTGACCTGCTGGTGGCGCTCGTCCAGCCTGGCAATGAAGTGAGTGGGAATCCCGGCGGCTTCCAGCTGGGGGTACAGGTGCGCGGTAATGGCGTTGTTGGTCTGGCCCTTGCCCTCCCAGGTGCCGCGCTTCTGGGCGTTGAAGGCGGTGGCGTCGTCCTTGTACTCCACGATGTACTCGGCGGGGTTGGCAGTGGCATAAACGCGCTTGGCCTTGCCCTCGTACTTCAGTTCGCCCCGGTTCAGTTCTCCTGTAGTCATCTTATCCCCCTGAAATGTAGGAAAAGCGCCTCCCGAACAGTAGCGGGACGACGCTGAAATGTCGTTGCGATGGGCATTTTGTCTCCGGTGCCGCCTCGCCGGGCAGGCTTACCAGCTGATGCTGGAGCGTCTCGCGGGACGCGACTGGATAAAAAAGAATGTCAGCCCCTCGGCTGCCCTGCCAGATTAACACTTGCCGAACGGAACTCCCAGATTTTTGTTCATTCGGCGCGGACAGCCCGCAAAAACCGCTGCCGTCCGGTCAGGTCGCACAGGATTTCCACGTTCCATCCAGGCATTTCGGCGGCCAGGTGCTCCACGTTGCGCGGGTCGAGTTCCAGCAGGAGTACGCCGCCGGGTGTCAGACGTGACGCGGCTCCCGCGACCAGCTCCCGCGCCAAATCCAGTCCGGCCGGCCCCGAATACAGCGCCAGTTCGGGGTCGTGCGCCACTTCGGGGTCGGCATTTTCGCGGTCGGCGGCGGGCAGATACGGCGGGTTGGACACAATCAGGTCAAACGGCCCGCCCAGTCCGGCAAACAGGTTGCCCTGCATAAATTGCACATCCAGCCCGTTGAGCGCCGCGTTTTCCCGTGCCAGGGCCAACGCATCGGCACTGAGGTCGGTGGCCGTGACCTGGGCGTGAGGCAGCGCGTGCTTGAGGGCCAGGGCGAGTGCGCCTGTGCCGGTGCCGATGTCCAGCAGGCTTGTGGCTTGTGGCTTGTGGCTTGTGGAGAGGGACGCAATGCGCGGTGCGCGGTGCGCGGTCTTGCCTCCATCATCCATCATCCATCTCCCATCAACGGCCCGCAGCGCCAGCTCCAGCAGTATCTCCGTCTCCGGCCTCGGCACCAGCGCCCGCCCGTCCACCTTTAGGTGCACGCCGCCCCATTCCACTTCACCCAGCAGGTGCTGAAGGGGGATACGCGCGGACCGCTGCGTTATCAGGGTGCGAACTTTCGCGGCGTCGGCCTCAGCAACGACTTCAGTGGCACGGGTCAGCAACAACACACGCGAAAGCCCTAGCGCGTGCAGCAAAAGCTCGCGGGCATCCACCTCCGGCGAGGGAACACCAGCGAGTCTTAGTGCGGTCACGGACTCGTTCAGCAGCCCCCGCAAAGAAAGGGGATGGGAGATAGATGATGGATGATGGAGAAAATCTTTTTCCATGCTCTATCGCCGATCATCCATCATCGGCGCAGCCTACCCATGCCGGGGCCGGATAATCAGCCGCCGCGAGGCTCCCTCGCCCACCGATTCGCTCATCACGTCGGGATTTTCCTTGAGGGTCATGTGGATAATCCGGCGGTCGGCGGCTGGCATCGGCTGAAGCTCATGCGCCTCGCCGCTCTTGGCGACCTGCACGGCCAGTCGCTCGGCCAGTTTTGCCAGCGTGTCGGCCTGCCGCTTGCGGTAACCGCCCACGTCCACGCGCACCCGCAGGTCGGCGCGGCCCGCCTGTTTTGCCAGCACGGTATAGGCGATCACTTCTATGGCCCCCAGCGTACGCCCGTCGCGGCCCGCCAGCTGGGCGGCATGTTCGCCGTTCAGTTCAACCTCGAAGGCTTCTTCAACTTCACGAATGGTGTAGCTCAGGCCGGGGTCCACCCGCGCGATCAGACCCTTGACAAAGCGTTCCAGCACCGTGCGCGGGTCTTCGTGGGCCGCTTCCAGAGCAGGCCCGGCAGTGAGCGCCGTCTCGGGCACAGGCAGAGGCGGCGCGTTCTCGTCGGCGTCGCTGATTCCCAGACCTGCCAGGTAATCGTCGAGGTTGGTACGGTTGTCCATGTCCGGCAGTCTAGCGCCCCGTTCTCACACTCTTATCTCAAGGTGCAGTGTTTCACCCTCCTACACGCTTTTCCCGGTATCAGGGCCGTCGCCTGACCGCAGACCGCAGCGCGGCACAGACCACCTTGAGTCGGCCCTGGCACGCTCTCCATACGCCTGCTGGCCCAAACTGGTCAGGCATCTGCCGGATCAGGAAAAGGGGGCGTGTATGCTGCGTTCATGAGGGCAAAGGCGTGAGTGGCCTGTTCTGGCTGGCGCTGGACGGTGTGGGCCATCCCGCCGATGCGCCGCCCGGCAGCCCGTGGGAACAGGAATTACCAGTGTTGCGGCCTCTTATAGACCAGGGGATGGCCCTCGACGCGGCCCTCGGAGTACCGGGGCTGCCGCAGTCGGGTACCGGCCAAAGCTGCTGGCTGACCGGACACGACGCCGTGGCGCTGATGGGCGAACACTTCGGGCCGCAGCCGGGACCGACCTTACAGCGCCTGTTGCAGCAGTTCAGTCTGCCAGTACGCCTGACCCGGGCCGGGGCACGCACCGCGCTGGTCAACCGCTACGAGCCGCAGTATCTGGCCCCGCCTCTTCCCGGCACACGCGGCAGCGGGCGCAACCGCCTGGGCTGCTTTCCCTACTCGTTCCGGGCGGCGGGCCTGCCCCTCAATCCGCCGGGGCTGCCGCTCCTTGGAGCCACCCTGGGCCTGGGATTAGAGCGTCCCTGGATGACCGCGCCGCTGCCCGACCTGACGCAACAGGGAAAGGTTCTTGGACAGGCCGCCCAGGACTGGGATCTGCTGGTGGCCGACCTGTGGTTCAGTGACCTGCTCGGACACGAGGGAGCGCCGAACGTGACGCCGCACTCGGTGGTGGGGCAGGCCGCCCGCGCCTATCTGCGCAACCTGGACGCGCTGCTTACGGGCCTGTTAGACACGGGTACCCGGATCATTCTGAGCAGCGACCATGGCAACTTCGAGCACCTGGGGGTCAAGACCCACACGGCGGCGCGGGTTCCATTTGCCGGGGCCGCCGTAGCCTACCTGCCAGGGGGAGATGTGGTGGCTGGTGGACAGGCGATTGCGCTCTGCTGCGGCCTGTCCTAAGCCACAAAGTTATCCACAAAGTTATCCACAGGCCCTGTGGACAGAGCGTGGATACCCCCAAACTTGCTCATCCGTCAAAGCCAGAAAAAGGGCGTCTGACACCAGAGATACGCGCCGGAAATGACCCGCTGGGGAGGCCCAGAAAGTTATCCACAGCGAACCTCCAGCCTGTGGATAACTCAGCTTTTGAAGCCCTTAACCGCGTCTACAAAAGCCTGAACCGCCTGTGGATTTTTGACCCCCGGACGGGCCTCTAGTTGACTGACCGCGTCTACCCCAGCTGGTCTTAACAACTCAATAGCCTGCACCACATTCGACGGGCCCAGTCCACCCGCCAGCCAACCACCTGCTGGAAAATTGGCCTGCAAAGCGCCCCAGTCAAGCGTCATACCACTGCCTGGTTCGGGCGCGTCGAGCATCAGGGTCACAGCCGAATGTCCTTCCCACATGTTTCTTTCTGCGGCCAGTTCGGTCGGGCGCAGAACACGTAGAACGGAATAATACGCGCATATGCTTTCTACGTAAAGTGCTGGCAGCGGGCCGTGCAGTTGAACCGCCGTCATGCGCGACGTCTCGGCCAGCCGCAGCACTTCATCCAGGCCCTGGTGCATGAATACGCCCACGCGGGTCACCGCCGGGCCGACACTCAGGCTGGCGGCGCGGGCCACCTGAGGAGTCACCAGGCGCTTACTCACCGGCGCAAAAATAAACCCTAGTGCGTCAGCTCCGGCCTCGGCACACATAAGCGCGTCGGCCACCGAGGTCGTGCCGCAAATCTTAACCCTGGGGGGCACGCGCTCAGTCATGCCGGGCCTCCAGCGCCGCGATCCTAGCTTCGAGGTCACGGTTTTTTTGCAGCAGCCCCAGCAGCAGCAGGGCGTAGTGATCGTACAGTTTGGGGCGCTCCATGCGGATTTCGCCGCCCATCCACTCGTTCAGCAGGCGCTCGGCCCCTCGCAGCACCTCGTCGGTCGGCACGTCACGGTAAGAACGCTCTCCGAGAATGGCGCGGGCAAAATTGACTTCACGGTCTGACATATTCTTCCCATTGTGCGCCACCAACGCCTCCTCATCGAAACCGACTTGGCCGCCCATGTGGGCTGTGAGACAATAACGGCCATGATCTCACGTCCCTTCCCTCTGGCCCTAGGCCGCCTAAAGCTGAAGCTCGGTGGGGCCGCGCTGGCCCTCTCGCTGGGGCTGGCGTCCTGCGGTTCCTCAACCACGACCACCACGACCACCACCCCCTCAAAGACCTTTGCCCTGACCGTAAATTTTACCGGTTCGGGCGGCACCCATCTGGTGACTGTCACGGCAGCCGACGGCAACGCCCGGAGCTACACGCTGGCCAGCGGGGGCGCCGTTACCGGACTCAAGGGCGTGTATACCGTCTTGGCGGCTACTGCGGGCAAAAAGACCCCCGCCGCCCAGACGGTCGACCTCAGCAGCGCCAACCAGACCATCACGTTCGCCTACTGAACCTGCGCCACCTGACCGGCAACCAGGTCGGTCAGGCCCGCAACTACGCCAGCGCCCGCTCGAACACCCGGAGAGCCTCGGCGCTATACAGCACGACACGCACTGTCATTGCGGAATGGTCGTGCAAGAACTCCTGAATGGCTTGTAGGGCCACTGGCGCGGCCTTCTCGACCGGATAGCCGTAGACGCCCGTACTGATCGCCGGAAACGCCACCGACCGGCACCCGTTGGCGGCGGCCAGCTTGAGGCTTTCGCAGTAGGCCCCTGCCAGCAGTTTGGCCTCGCCGGACTTCCCACCGTGCCAGACCGGGCCGACGGCATGAATCACAAATTTGTTGCCCCGCTCGGCCAACTTAAACGCGGGCGTAATCACGGCGGTGCCCGTCGGCGTACCCCCGATCTGTCGGATGGCCCGCAGCAGGTCCGGCCCGGCGGCGCGGTGAATGACCCCGTCTACCCCTCCGCCGCCCATCAGTTGCTTGTTGGCCGCCGTGACCACCGCGTCAACGTCCTGCCGGGCAATGTCGCCCTGAACCAGTTCCAGCGGCATCAGGACTCCACCACTTTTTGCAGGTGCTCACGGGTCAGCCTACTGCTGCTGACCTGCTGCGCGGCCCGGTGCGCTCCATGGTCCTGCGGCGTCCACTGTTCAGGGGATTTATACGCGGCGCGTTCGGCGTGCTGCACCGCCAGCATTTCCTGCACGGCGCGGTCGAGGTCGTCGTTGACCACCACGTAACGAAACTTGTGCGCTTCCATGATCTCGTCTCTGGCCCGCAGCAGCCGCTTTTCGATGCGCTCGGGGGTCTCGGTGGCGCGTTCGGTCAGGCGGCGGCGCAACTCGGTGAGGCTCGGGGGCATGATAAAGACCAGAATGGCCCGGTCGCCCATGCGTTCCTTGACCTGCATCGCGCCCTCGACTTCGATTTCCAGGATCACGTCCTGCCCGCGTTCCAGCGCCGCCTCGATAGGCTCAATCGGCGTGCCGTAATGGTTGCCGACAAACTGCGCGTGTTCCAGAAAGCCGTTCTCCTCGGCCCTTTTCAGAAATTCTGTAGGCGAGACAAAAATATAATCACGCCCGTTGACCTCACCGGAGCGCGGCTCACGGGTAGTCCAGGATGTGCTGTAGAACACGTCCTGCCCGGCCAGCCATTTTTCACGCAATGTTCCTTTGCCCACGCCCGACGCTCCGGTAATGACCAGCAGCAGGCCGGGGGCAACTGCGCCT
Source organism: Deinococcus sp. (assembly GCA_018260275.1). Lineage (GTDB taxonomy): Bacteria > Deinococcota > Deinococci > Deinococcales > Deinococcaceae > Deinococcus. The sequence continues at coordinate 6,308 of JAGLBK010000031.1, read as the reverse complement.
GGAGAAGCGGAAGAACCATCGGAAGCGGCAGACAGAGTCATCACCTAGCAGCATACCTGCCCTGCCTGAAGGCGCAAAGAGGTCTGGGCTGGAGGGGGGGCAGCTTCAGCGGTTTGCGGGTTGCAGCGCTACTGGACTTCAGCGATTCTGGCTCTCGTCAAGGCCCACCCCAAAGCCCTGATCCAGCAGTTCTCCGCTATAGGTGCGGAACGCCAGCATGGTCTGGGTTTTCAGGATGCCTGCCACTTTACGCAGGTGGCCCGTGACCACATCATCCAGCGCTTCATACTCGCCCAGTTTCAGGATGGCGACGATGTCCCACTCGCCCGTGACGCTGTAGACCTCGCGCACGCCCGGCACACCCGCCAGCGCCGCAGCAGTTTCCTGAATCAAGGAGCGCTCGGCCTGAACCATAACAATTGCAGTCACCATGCCTTCTATTGTGCCTGAGACAGGTGCCTTCTGCCCTCTGATCAGTCAACTCTGAAGAGGCAGGTCGGTTCCGTCTGGCCGCTCCTCCTGGGCAGCAGACGGATAAAGCTCCGACAGGGGCCGGGCCAGGCGCTGGGGCAACTCCGAGGCGAAAAAAAGCGCCCGTTCCCAGCCCTCGTCTAGCCACCATTCCCAGAAGGCCCGCAGCTTTTCGGGGTCACAAACGGTGGACTCCTCCGAACAGGCAAAAGCTACAGCAGCGGTAGAAGCAGCGTCGCCCACACCGGCAGAGCCGACCCAGTCGGCGTCAGTCGTGGGCAGGTCCTGGCCGCGCCCGTCCACCATCCGCGCCGTTTCAAAGGGGTCGAGCCAGCCGTAGTCGTTGTCCCAGTGCTTGACTTCCTGCATCGCCCGGAAGGAGGCCATCCGCACGGCCAGGGCATTTTCGGGCAATTCGGGATAGAAATACTGCAAATGCACCCAGGAGCCGTGGTAGTTGCTGTCCAGCGTCCGCCGCAGGCTCAGCAGCATTTCTGCGTCCAGCAGGTGGGAGATACAGGCGCTCAGCTCGTCCAGCGGCTCCCGGTCTGACGGAGTGGCTTGCAGGATGATGGGCAGCACCTTCTGCACGCACAGCACCGCCAGCCAGCCCCGAAATGCCCGTACCAGCCGCGTTTCCTGCCCCAGTTCCAGGTAAAAGGCCCGCCGCAACGCAAAATCCAGGTGGTGCCGGGGATCCGCCAGCATCGCGCCGCGCAGCCGCTCACGCCAGCGGCCAAGAACCTCGTCCACGCTTAGCCGTTCACCACTTCGCCGCCGTTGACATGCATGACCTGCCCCGTCACGTAGCTGCTGTCCTGACAGGCCAGATATACATACGCCGGGGCGACCTCGGCAGGCTGGCCGGGGCGCTCCAGCGGCACCTTGACGCCGTGGTTGCCTACCTGCTCGGCGCTGAAGGTGCTGGGAATGAGCGGCGTCCAGATCGGCCCCGGAGCCACGGCGTTCACGCGGATGCCCTTGGCAGCCAGATTGCCGCTGAGGCTGCGGGTAAAGGCCACCTGCGCGCCTTTGGTGCTGGAATAGTCCAGCAGCGTCGAACTGCCCCGGTACGCCGTGACCGACGTGGTGTTGATGATGCTGGCCCCCGCCGGGAGGTGTGGCAGCGCGGCCTGGGTCAGGTAGAACATGCCGAAGACGTTGGTGCGGAAGGTGCGTTCAAGTTGCTCGGGCGCAATGTCCAGCAGGCTTTCCTGGGGGTGCTGCTCGCCCGCGTTGTTGACCAGCACGTCGAGTTGCCCGAATTTACGCAGCACTTCCTTGACGGCCTTCTTGCAGGCCTTGGGGTCGCCCACGTCCCCGCTGATCGCCAGCCCCACACGCGCCTCGGCCTCGATCAGCCGGACTGTTTCGGCAGCGTCTTCATGCTCGTCCAGATAAAGGAAAGCCACGTTCGCCCCCTCCCGCGCAAAATGCACCGCCACCGCCCGCCCAATCCCGCTGTCGCCCCCCGAAATCAGGGCCACTTTGCCGGACAATTTGCCGCTGCCCCGGTAGCTGGCCCGGATGACCACGGGCGCGGGCGTCATGCGGTGTTCCAGCCCCGGTTGACGGCGCTGCGACTGGGGCGGCACCGATTGCGGCATCGTTTCGCTGGCCGGAAGCTGAGTAGCAGACGTGCCCTGGGCTATCTCCGGCCCCTGCATCGGGGTTGCGCCCGCCTTCGCCGGAGCGGCGGCATCTTTCTGGGCCGCTTCCTGAACAGTGGCCTTGTTCTTTTTCGGCGTCTTCTCTTTCACTTCCCGCTCTGCTTTTGCCTTAGCCATAGGCCCAGAGTAGCCAGCATGCGCCGCCAGAAGGCGCTGCCTTAAGAAAAGGCCCAGGTCAGGGAGACGAGTGCATATTGAGAGCCGGACAAAATTCATTTATGTAGCGTTCCCAACAGGGGTAGTTGGCTGGAACTATGACCGACGGGCCGCGCCACAGGTCAAACTCAGGTAGAGCACGAATTGACCAACAGCGCGTTGTCAGTCCAATCACCATCGCTGGCTGGCATTGGCACAGCTCCCGTCTCGGCGGGCCTGATAATCTGCACCTTGACGTGCCTGCCGAGCATGACGGCAGGCGCACAGAGGAGGACCGATATGACCAACATTGCCATCATTACCGGCGGTAGCCGTGGACTTGGAAAAAGCATGGTGCAGCATCTGGCTAAAGCGGGTGTGGACATCATTTTCACCTACCAGACCAAAGCAACCGAGGCGCAGGAGCTGGTCAGCGAAGTTGAGCAGCAGGGCCGCCGCGCCGCCGCTCTGCCGCTGAATGTCAGTCAGGCAGAGACCTTCGGGGCTTTCGCGGGTCAGGTCAAAGGGGTGCTGGCCGGTTGGGGCGCGGAACAGTTCGACTATCTGGTGAACAATGCCGGAATTGGCGTTCACGCCAGCTTCGCCGAGACCACTCCCGAGCAACTTGACCAGCTCTACGCCATTCACGTCAAAGGGCCGTTTTTTCTGACCCAGCAGTTGTTGCCGCTGATGGCCGATGGCGGGCGTATCCTGAACATATCGACTGGCCTGACCCGTTTTGCTCTGCCTGGTTACGCGGCTTACGCTGCAATGAAGGGTGCGGTGGAAGTGATGACCCGCTATCAGGCCGCCGAACTGGGCAAGCGCAGAATCAGCGTGAACGTGCTGGCCCCCGGAGCCATCGAAACGGACTTCGGCGGCGGCGTGGTGCGGGACAATGCCCAGGTCAATGCCATGATTGCCTCCAACATCGCCCTGGGCCGGGTCGGTCAGCCCGACGACATCGGCGGAGTGGTCGCGGCGCTGCTGACCGGCGAAACCGGCTGGATTAATGCCCAGCGCATTGAGGCTTCCGGAGGCCAGAACCTCTGAGGTAGCACCTTCAGAGACATAGGTTGGGCGTCGGTCAACTTCCGACGCCCGCGCTCTTTCAGGCTTTGGGAGAGGGTACGCTGCCTTCCGGTAACAGTTCACAGAGCATCAGCTCGAGCCTGAAGATTGGGCGGTAACTCAGTACATAGTCATGCAACAAACCGCTCTGGATTTTGATGTACTGGAGAGTGTTCATCTCTTATTCTGCACCCAAAACCCTGAGTATGCAGAATTATGTCCGACTTTCAACGCATAAGTTTGACTTTGTCTGAATACCGCGTTATAGTTTCTGACATCACCGCCCAAGAGGCGGATTTTTTATGGCGTTAGTTTATTCGGCTCAGCCTGATCCAGGTAAGCCAGCGCCGACAGCACCACTTGCAGCTCGGCCTGCGCGGGGCGGCCCGGCGCAGCCAGCGGGGTCAGGCGGCGCAGATCGGCTTCCAGCTGTTCCCGCAGCCGGGAGCTGTTTTCGCGCAGCAGCAGGGGGCCGTGGCTCAGTGCGGCTTCCAGCGGCAGGCCAGCGTAGGCCGGGTCAGTGTAAGCCAGTTCTGTGCCAACCCCGCGCTCGAAACGCAGCACCGGGTAGGTCCAGTGGCCCGGAGCCAGCACTTCGGCCACCAGCCGGAACCCGCTGGCCCGTGCCCAGACCCGCAGGGGCCGGGGCGAGTCGTTGGGTTGCAGGACCAGGACGTCCGGCAGTCTGTGCCCGGCCCGCTGTAATACGCCCAGTACGGTGGTCGCGCCCATGCCCGTCAGGCTGGCGCTCTGGACCTCGCCGGGGGCCAGCGGTGCAAAACCGTCGCCCAGGCGCACGTCGATCTGTGCCCCGAGGCCCGCACGCGCCACGTTCTGCTGCGCCCGGGCAAAAGGCGCGGCATTGACCTCGACCACCACCACCCGCCGGGCCTGCCCCGAGCGCACCAGTTCGAGCGGCAGGTACGCGTGATCGGAGCCTATATCAGCGTGGGATTCAGCGCGGATCAGGCGTAGAACCGCGTCCAGGCGGGCGTCAAGTGTGGGGGGCATCAGCCGCCGAAATCTGGGTTTCGTCGTCGGCGGGAGCATGACTCTGCCGGGTCAGGATGACGCTGTAAAAGCCCACCGAGAAAATGATGGAGGCCAGCGCCACGCCGTAGATCAGAATATCGCTGCCGCCTTTCCATTCCAGCGCCACCGAAAAGAAGTTGACCGCCAGCGCCGTGATCACGATGCCGATCAGTTTCTGCTTGAGGTCGTCGAAAGAACGGATATGCAGCCACGACGGTACGTTCTGAAGCTCGCCGACAAACAGCGCCTGCATTCCCAGACTGATGATGAGCAAGGCCAGCCCGACCAGCAGCATATCGGCCTGCTCGACGGCGGCGATCATCAGATGTTTGGCAGTGCCCTCGCCACTCAGGTGCGACATCGCCTGCACAATGGTGTGATACGCCTGCACGATGGCCGCGATAAACAGCGCCACGCTGAACGCCAGCGCACTGAGCACGCCGAGTTCGACCACGAAACGGGTCAGCCCGAAGACCTTACCCAGCGTCCAGGAGGTGCGCCCCCGGTGCGGCGGTAGCTGCGGTGGCAGCTGAGCAGGTTCCAGGCCGTTCATCCCTTCAGGATAAGGCGTCACGGCAGGGAGGCGCTCCAGTCCAGCGGCGCGGCCTGGTCGCCCAACCGTACCCACCCCCCCCGGACGACCCGCGCAGTAATGCCGCCGTGGCCCCGCACCGCGTTGTAGCCGCCCGGCCCCAGGTTTTCTTCCATCCGCGAACAGGGGTGGCATTCGCCCGTGCCTTCCAGAATGACCTCACCGATCTGGAAACGGCGGTCCTTGAGGCCCAGCACAGAAATTCCGCTGACCATGATGTTGCGCCGCAGCAGCTCAGGTGCCACGGTTTCAAGTCCGGCCAGCGCGGCGATGACCGGCAGATGCTCGGCCTGAATCAGCGTGACCTGCCGCCTGCCGGGCCCCCCCGGAACTGGCGGCGCGGGCGGATGGGTCACGACCTCGCCGCCAGTCAGGGCCGTCAGGCGCGGCGGGGCCAGCTTGCCGTGATCGCCCAGCAAACCGATCAGTGGGTGGAACTCGGCCTCGGCCACGGCCTGAACGGGCAGGCGGTGACCGGTACGCAACCCGAGCCACTCGACCCGGCCCGCACGCGGAAAAGTAGAGCGCAGATCGCCGATGGAAATCACGCCCCACATGCTAGCGGAGCGTGAGCGATCAGAAGTGCGGCCCGCCTGACGGTATTCGCTGTCCCGCGCCGTTTACGTCTGAGAGCGTGTTTATAAAGTTTTCCCCAAAAACACACCCCATTGGTATTTCGTCGTGTGGGCCGTTAAAGTTTGCCGCGTCGTCCCCTCACCCCTCGCTACGCGAGGCCCTTTCCCACAAGGGGCGAGGGTCAAAAACCGCATCTCCATCACATCTTAAAAAACTTCCTGACCCTTTATAAACACACTCTGAAGCTCCTGCGGCAGACGTTAAGTAGGCAGACGTTCGATAATCGCCGCTTCACCCTGGCCGACGCCCACGCAGAGCGCCGCCAGACCGTAGCGCCCGCCCGTTTCGGCCAGTTCGTGCGTGAGGGCCACGATCAGGCGTGCGCCGCTCATGCCCAGCGGGTGCCCCAGCGCCACTGCACCGCCGTTCACGTTGACCTTGTTCTGGTCCAGCCCCAGTTCCCGGATACAGGCGATGGCCTGGGCGGCAAAAGCCTCGTTCAGCTCGATCAGGTCCAGATCCTCGACCTTGAGACCGGTGCGCTCCAGCACCTTGCGGGTCGCCGGAACCGGTCCCAGCCCCATGACGCGGGCCTCGACCCCGGCCGCGGCCCCACCGAGCCAGCGGGCCAGCGGCTTGATGCCAAGTTCCCTGGCCCTGGCCGCGCTCATCAGCACCAGCGCCGCCGCACCGTCGTTCAGGCCGCTCGCGTTGCCAGCCGTGACCGTGCCGCCCTTGCGAAAGGCGGGCTTGAGACCGGC
>JAGLBK010000319.1 GCA_018260275.1 Deinococcus sp. | reverse complement strand
AGCGGGCAGCCCATCGAGGTGCAGATTCGCAGCAGGAGAATGCACGAGGTCGCCGAGTTCGGGGTGGCGGCTCACTGGATGTACAAGCAGGGCAACCAGCTGGCCCAGCGCGACCGTGAAAACTGGATTTTGCAGCTCAAGGAGTTGCAAAACGAGATCAACGACGCTTCCGACTACATGGACGCGGTCAAGAGCGACATCCTTTCGCAGCGGGTGCGCGTCTTTACCCCCAAGGGGCTGGCGGTATCGCTGCCTGCCGGAAGCACCCCGGTCGATTTTGCCTATCACATCCACACCCGCATTGGGGAAACCACGGTAGGCGCCAGGGTCAACGGCAGCATCGTGCCGCTGTCGCACCGCCTGGACAACGGCGACATGGTCGAAATTGTGACCAGCAAGGTGGGGAAGCCCAGCAAGGACTGGCTCAACTTTGCCATTACCCGCAGCGCCCGCACCAAAATCCGCCACCATTTCCGGACCCAGGAGCGCGAGGTAGCGCTGGGGCGCGGCCACGACCTGCTGGAGCGTTACCTGCGGAAGCGGCAGCTGGCCGTGCGTCAGCTGATGCGGACCAAACTGCTGGAAGAAGCGACCCATAAACTGCTCGGCACCCGCAACCCCGACGACCTCTATCTGGCGCTCAATGCCGGAAAACTGACCCCGGCGGTGGTGGCGCGTATTCTCTCGCCGAGTCTGGCGCAGGAGCAGGTCAGCGCGGCGTCGCAGCGTAGGGGACCGGTGCCGCGTGCCCCCGAGCCGGGCGGCGTCTTCGTGGAGGGCTTTACCACCACGACCAAGCTCAGCCACTGCTGTAATCCCATGCGCGGCGATCAGATCATGGGCTATCTGACCCGTGGGCGGGGGGTCAGCATTCACCGCCTCGACTGTCCCAACATGATTCGTCTGCTCAAAGACGAGTCCGAGCGCTGCATTGCCGCGAGCTGGGACGCGGGGACGGCAGGCAACACCATCGTCGAACTCGATGTGCTGGCCCCCGACCGGGGCGGGCTGCTGGCCGACGTGCTGAGTACCCTGACGCAGCTCAGGGTCAGTCCCATGAAAATCGAGGCAGGGGTAGAGGCCGACGACACCGCGCACATTTCCCTGCGCCTGGCCGTGACCGGACACTCGCAGCTTGAGCAGATCCGGCAGGCCATTCTGAAGGTGCCGGGCATCAGCGACGTGGTGCGCCTCGGCCGTAAAGGGGCGCGTGGCCGCAGCACCAGCAGCGACTGACGGAAGCCTGAATGGGCCTGGGGCAAGGCAGGCCGCGCGGAGCGCTAAAGTCGGCCTGTGAGCCTCATTCTGCTGCCGGACCTCGGCGACCTGTTCCGTTTACAGCCGCAGTTCAATGCGGGCACCGTCGTCGAACTGGTCCGCGCAGTGGGGAGCCGGGACGGGTGGACCCAGGAAAGGGAGCGCCAGGAAGTGCTGTGGGTCAGCTCCAACGACCCGGACCACCCACTGCGCGACGCGCTGCCCGCCGCTGGAATAACCGTCCGGGACGGTCTGCTGCGCGACTGGATCTGGGCGCAGCGTGACCACGAGGAACTGGTGGGGTATCTCGGGCAGTATCCGCAGGGCCGTGAGCGTCTGCGGGCTGTGGCACAGGCGGAAGCCGAACTGGGCCAGCAGTTGACGGTGTCGCTGACTCTCGCGCAGCTTTTGGGTAGTGGGGTAGGCAGCGGGTTATTCCGCGCTGTACAGGACTATCACCAGACCCTGCGTGAGCAGCTCGACGAAGGGCCGGGTACCCTCTGGCGGGAAAAACGCCTGACCGAAACCGTGCAAGCACTTGAGGGTCAGCAGGGACTGGTGCTCGCTCCTTTCGACGATCTGCCCGCCCTGCTGCACCACTTACCGGGCGCTGAACTTCCCGACCTCACCGGCTTCAGGCCGGGCGAAACCAGCCGTCTGCGTGCGCTGGCCGACCGGGCCTGGCAGCTACATGAGGAAGACGATCCCAATGCCCTGCTCGAAAGCCTGATCCGTGAAACCGGAGACGAAGTGACCCCGAAAGCCGAACTCGACACGCTGGCCGCCGGAATCTATCTGGCTGCCGGTGAGTTGGGCGCGGCCCGTGAACTGCTTGAGCGGGCCGCGCATGGTCTGACCGACGGGCAGCCGCGCAGTCTGGCCGGTCTGGTC
>JAGLBK010000318.1 GCA_018260275.1 Deinococcus sp. | reverse complement strand
ACCCGGCCTGGAAACGATTCGTCGCGGTGTTGAGCGCTTTGAGATGGTTTTTGTCGGCTGGTCACTCAATCGTAGAGTATGAGGAAGATGTGTGCGTTAGTCAGCCCGCAAGGGGAGAGGGTCAGAAAAGCAACATCTTTATGCAAAATGTTGTAAAGCATTGCAAACCGCTCTAACATCGCGAGTTTCCTGAACCCCACCGAAACCCCTCCAAGAGGTCAGGCAGTCGTCCGGGATTTTTGCAACGCCGCCAGCTGGATATACCCTTCGATCAGGTGAACGATCACGGGGTTATGGGTATGGACGCCGTGCGCCTCACCCACACCGCCTTCCAGAATAAAGTGCCCGACCATAGCCGCTTCATGGTCACGGGCGAGCAAAAAGGCCATCTGGCCCGGTGCAGCGATGTCGGGCAGGTCAGCGAGGTCGGCGCGGTGGAGTTCCACACCACGGGGGGTCAGGCGCTCGAGTTTATCGGCCAGTTCAGGAGCGCCCGCCATGTACACCACGCGCCGGGCATTGAGAATCAGGTCCTCGGCGAGACTGCGGATTGCGGCGTCTCCGTTGAGGTGGTAGACCGCTTCGGGGGCCGGATCAGGGGCCAGACGCGAAAGGTCGCGGTCCAAGGCCGCCAGCCGGTCATCGAACGAGCGGCGCGAACGGGCCAGGTACTCACGCGCCGACAGCGGGGCATATTCCAGTGGGTTTTGCCCGACCTTGGCCGACAGGCCCCGGCCTTCGAGGCGTTCGAGGGTCTCGTAAATCTTGGGCCGGGGAATACCCGCCTGCCGCGCCACGCGGGCCGGGACAGCGCGGCCCAGCGCCAGCAAAGCGGTATAGGCCCGCGCCTCATATTCGGTCAGTCCCAGCGCTTGCAAGTGGATCACGGCACTCATGTAAAGTCCAGCATACGGGATTGAGCGCAGTAGCGTGCCGTTTCGTCCGGTGCACTCCAAAGTGTGTAGCCCGTTAGGGTACCCCTGACCCCGGAAAGGAGCGGTTTGGGATGGGGTTGGGCAAATGACTCAGGCTATGAAAGCTGCTCTAAACTGACCAGATGACCCAAGCTTCCGAAATCAGCCGCCAGGAACTCGTCGCGTGGCTTAACGACTACCTTCAGGTGGGCCAGCTGCCCGACCCCAGCATGAACGGTCTTCAGATCGAGGGTACGGGCACCATCCGCCGTATTGCCGCCAGCGTAGATACCAGCCTGAACACCTTGCAGGCCGCCGCCGACGCAGGGGCCGACCTGCTGCTGGTGCATCACGGCCTGTTCTGGGGCAAGCCGCTGCCCGTGACCGGGCCACACGCCCGCCGCCTGCGGGCCGCGCTGATGGCCGACCTGAACCTGTACGCCGCGCACATTCCGCTGGACGCCCACCCCGAAGTGGGCAACAACGCCATGATCGCCGGGGCACTCAGCCTGCAAAACCCCCAACCCTTCGGCGACTGGGCGGGCCACAAGATTGGCCTGGCCGGAGAATTGCCCTTCACCCAGAGCCTTCAGGACTTTGCCGACCGCGTGCAGAAGCTGACCGGCGAAATCTGTCTGGTGCACGGCGGCGGTCACCCCAACGTGCAGCGACTGGGCATCGTGTCGGGCGGCGGGGCAGGCGCGGTGGCCGAAGCGGCGGCGGCGGGCCTGGATACCCTGCTGACCGGCGAACCCGAACACAAGTTCTTCAGCGACGCCTTCGAGTACGGCGTGAACGTGGTGTATGCCGGGCACTACGAAACCGAAGTCTTTGGCGTGCGGGCGCTGGCCGCCAAAATCGAGGATACCTTCGGGCTGCCGTGGCAGTTTTTGAACTTTCCGACGGGACTGTGAGGGGAGGGCTTGTGGCGTGTGGCTTGTGGCGTGTGGGGGACGCGGTGCGCGGTGCGCGGTACGCGGTCTTTGCTCTTAGACCTTTGGACTCTTTGACCCTTAGACGCGCCGAAGGCGCAACATGACCTTCATTACTTTTGAAGGCCCCGAGGGCGCGGGCAAAAGCACGCAACTGGCCCGCCTGCAAGCCCGACTGGAAGCGGCTGGGCACACCTTGACCGTCACGCGCGAGCCGGGCGGCACGCCACTGGGCACGCGGGTACGCGAGGTGGTGCTCGACCCGGCGCTGGAGATGGAAGCGCTGCCCGAATTTCTGCTGTATTCGGCCAGCCG
>JAGLBK010000317.1 GCA_018260275.1 Deinococcus sp. | reverse complement strand
GAATCCAACACCGCTGGATTCAATCGGAATCTGTATTACGCGGGCAGACGGAAGCGGCTCAGGCTGGCGTTGAGCTGCTGGGCCAGCTGTTCGAGGCGCTCGGCGGCTTCGCGGCCCTGGGTCACCGATTCCTGCGAGCGCTGGGCGATGCTGGCAATCTGCTGCACCGAGTCACCGACCTGCTCGATCCCGTCTACCTGGCGCTGGGTCGAACCGGCGATGGTTTCGGCCAGCTCGGCGGACTGCTGGGTCAGGGTGCCGATTTCGCGCAGGCGTTCACCGGCGGTTCCGGCCACGCGGTAGCCCTGCTCCACTTCGCGCGTTCCGTCTTCCACCGAGACGATCACGTCCTGAATTTCGGCCTGCACGTTCTTGATCAGCCCCGCGATGCGGCCCGTGGCTTGCGCGGAGGTGTCGGCCAGCTTACGCACTTCGTCTGCCACGATGGAAAACCGTCCGCCCGCTTCGCCTGCACCCGCCGCCTCGATGGAGGCGTTCAGTGCCAGCAGGTTGGTCTGCCGGGCGATCTGCGAGATGGTATCCACAATTTCCTGAATTTCCAGTGAGCGGTCCCCCAGGTTCTTGATTCGCTTGGCGATCCCCTGCACTTCCGAGCGGATGTTCTGCATCCCGCCCAGCGTTCCGGTCACGGCCTCCTGGCCCTGTTGCGAGGCCAGCAGCGCCTGACGCGCGGTTTCGGCACTCGCCTGAGCGTTCTGGGCCATCACGCGGATCTGCTCGGTGATCTGCTGCACCTGCTCGGCCACGCGCTGCGCTTCGGCGGTGGTCAGGGTGGTGCCGTTCTGGATCTGCTCGGTGGTGCCCAGCATGGCCCGTGAACCGCTGGTCACCGACTGCGAAGCGTGCTGCACGCCCTTGAGGGTATCGGCCAGTTCCTCGGTCATCAGGTTGATCGAGTCGACCACGTTGCCCAGCACGTCTTCGGTGACCTTGCCGCGCTTGGTCAGGTCGCCCTCGGCGATGTCCATGGTCACGTCGAGGAAGTCCCCGACGTTCTGCTGAAGGCGCTGGGCTTCTTCGCGTTCCAGGGCGTCGCGCTCGGCGTTGGCCCGCAGCTGTGCGGCGGCGGCGTTGAACGAGTTAGACAGTGTACCGATTTCGTCGTTTGTGGTCACGGGTACCTGAACGTCGTAGTTTCCCTGTGCCAGACGCTGCGAGGCACTGGTCAGCGTACCCAGTGGTCGGGTGATAGCGCGGGCAATCGCGTAGAGCAGTGCCCCTACCAGCAGAGCGATCACTAGCGACAACAGCAGCAGTTCGAGAAAGCGCTGGTTCGTCTGGGCCAGCCGCGCCTTGAGCACATTGCCGATTTCGCTGTTCGCTGCGGTGTAGGCGGCGTACTGTACCGGGAGATAGTCGCTGGCATACTGCCTGACCTGAGCGGGTTTCAGGTTGGCGGTAGGCGACTGGATGAGGTTGGTTCTCAGCGAGGTGAAATCCTTTGCCGTTGCCTGCGCCAGCTGATCGAACTTGGCTTTCAGCTCGGCGCTGACGTTCTGGTTTTGCTGGGTAACGTTATCGACAGCAGTCTGAACATCCTTCTGCGCCGCTTCCCCGTTGCGTACTGCAAAGTCCAGGGTCAGGCGCTGGGTCTCCGTCAGCTTGCCGCCCTGTTTCTCTGCGGCAGTGGCGGTGTTGATTCCTTCCGCGAAGCTGGCACCGATCTGCGGCAGGCGGGAGGCGAGTGTAGAGGTCGTCATCTGCACGAGATTCCGACTCTGGTCGTCCTGCACGAAGTTCATGCGGTAGTTATTGGCAATGCTGGTGAAGAGTGGGGCAAGTTGTCCGTTCAGGATTTTGTTGTTTGCGTCCGTATAAGCTTTAGAGTTGAGACCTTTTTTCAGGGTCGTTTGATAAAGGGAATCGAAGGCGCTACGAATGCCCTTAAGTTGAGTCGCGGCCTCGCTGTTTCCTGTCGATTGCGCTACCGCGATAGCCTGATCAATGTTCTTCAGGGTACGGTCAGCCCGTTCCTTGAAACTGGTGAGCGAGGCAGGGTCGCCGCCGAGGAAGCCCAGTGCCGGAACGCGGGCAGACCGCAGGCCGTACTGCGTCTGGGCGAGGGGTTCGAGGTAACTTTGTCCGGTCAGCTGCTTTTGAACCTCGAGTGCTAGGGGATACCTGACGGCACAAGAAAGCGGAAGCTTGAGGTATGCCTACCAAATTGCTT
>JAGLBK010000316.1 GCA_018260275.1 Deinococcus sp. | reverse complement strand
TTCTTTCCATTTTACCCTCGCCCCTTGTGGGTGACTCGCAGAGCTGCGAAGCAGTGGGAGGGAGCCGCAAAGCGGCGGAAGGGTAAGGGGGCGTGTGACCAACGCAGAATGTGACTGAATCAACTTAAAACCGTCCAAACCGCAACCCTGCCGACTCCAACGACCCCACAGCAAAGGTACGGGCATTGAAGTCGCCACTCTAGCTCCCTCAATGCCCGGCCCTTTTAATGTCTGTTCGCCGCTTTCAAGTCATCCCGCTTCAGCTAAAGGGAAACAGGCCAGGCGCGATCTCCGCCGCTTCTGTAGCCGTCGCGAAGTTTCTGGCCGCTTCGGAAAACTCAAGCTTCTTCAGTTTAACGGGGCAACTGGAGAGCGTGGTCCCAGTGCATACGGACCGTGGGCTTGGCAGCGCGGATCGTATTCTGCAAGACCGGATTGGCCTGCATGGCCCGGCTGTACTTATCGAACAGCTGGTAGGTCTCGTTATGCGACTTGACCATCTGCTGGCGGTAGACCATATTGAAATTGCGACCGGAAAGGCGCAGGTTCCTGAGCATATCCGCCTGCTTATAGGTGACGGTCTTGGGGAGCATCATCGCGGGATCGGCTTGGGCCACGGCCCATTTGACGTTTGCGCCGAGCTTCCGGTGGTCACGCAGCATCATGCTGGCGTAGTGGCGAACGTCCGGAGCAGCACTCATCCGCAGCGCCAGGCGGGCGGCCTGCATTTCATAGTTGTTGCCACGAACGGCGTTGGCGAGGAAGACCCGGTCTGTCGCGGTCAGGCCAGCAGCAGAGGCGGTAGCGAGGGAACTGAGCAGCACCAGCGAGATCATTTTTTTCATGCCTCTACCATGCGCCGGGAGTTTCAGGAAAAGATGATCTCTGAAGCGTGCTGGCCTTGTTTCTCATCTCATCTGACCCGCAGGCTAGCAGAACAGTGAATGATGACTGGAGGAGCCAGGGCCTCAGTTCAGCAGATACCCGCCGGGCCGAATCACGCATATGTTCTGGGAACCTTGACGTTGGCGTTGAGCAGTTCGGCCCGCACCTGTCCGCTTAGGGCCTTGGCGCGGCGGGCCACACCACGGGCACGAATGACCTGTTCTTCCTCAAGGTGGGCCTTGAGATAGGCCAGCGCCTGCGCCAGGTCCCCCTGAATTTCCATCAACTTCGACAGGCTGCGTTTGCTCTGGGAATTCACGGTGTACAGGCCAATAGCGCTCGCCAGCCGCTCGGTCTTTTTCAGTTCCCGGTAGGCCTCGTCATAGTCGGCCAGATTCAGATAACACTCGCCCAGCAGAAGGCTGGACAGCGCTATGCCCTCGTAGTCGTTAATTTCCTGGGCGATACGCAGGCCCTGCTGCGCCGCTTTAAGCGCGTCGGGCAGGAAGCGGTATTCCAGACACATCCGGCCTTCACAACACTTGAGTTTGGTCATGACCGTCTTGAAATTGGCCTCTCTGGCCGCAGCAAGGGCGTCAGGCAGCAGCGCAAAGGCTTCTTCATAGCGTTCGAGTTCACGCAATTCCTCGACAATGCCCCGCATAGCATCGGCGCAATACGCTGTCAGGCCCGCCCGGCTGGCATAAACCTTTCCCTCGTGGTAGACGCTCATGGTCTTCCAGATCGCTGTAAGCGGCGGCCAGATTGATGATGACCCGGCTGCGGGCCGTGTCGTCCGCGAGGTCATTGGCAATCTCCCGGCTGCGCAGATAGGCTTCGAGCGCCTCATCGTATTTGCCGACGCGGTTGCTCGCCAGGCCGTAGGCATTCAGGCAGCGGGCTTCCAGGTCGCGCAGGCCCAGCTTCTGGCTCAGGCGCAGGGCATACTGGGCAAAGAGCAGCGTTTCAGTAAAGTTCCCCTGAAAAAAGGCGCAGCCGCCCAGCAGGCACAGGGCGTAAGCCTCGGCGTGCTGCTGCACCGTTTCACGCGCTTCCTGCAGAAGATCGAGCAGGGCCTTGCGGGTAGTCTCTGGAGCCTGCAAGAGCCCCTGCTCAAGCTGTTCGATGCGTTCAAATAAGAGGCTATGTGGTACAAAGTCTGCCAATCCCATAACCGCTTTTTCCATAGCATTAGCGTATGTCAGAGCTTCAGGCATTGATTGTGATCTCTACTTCCCTGGTTGTGAAGAATTTACTAGACCTCCTGCGAAAGTCATTTTGGAAGTCCTAGCGTGTGGTTATAGAGTGCGGCAATCAAGTTAAATCGGAG
>JAGLBK010000315.1 GCA_018260275.1 Deinococcus sp. | reverse complement strand
CCGCTCCCGGAAGGCCAGTACTACTTCCACGACCTGCGCGGCCTGCCGGTGCTGAACGAAGCGGGCGAGGAGCTGGGGCGCGTCAAGGACGTGCTGGACATGGGCCACCAGGACCTGCTGCTGGTCGAAACACCGTCACATGAAGCCTATGTTCCCTTGCAGGCGCCCTACGTGCTGGTCGAGCCGCCTGCGCGTAAGCCCCAGCGCATCCGGCTCACGGCAGACACTCCGGCGGGCCTGCTGGACGAGGGTGAAGACGTGGGGGCCGAGCCGCTGGAACCCACCGAGGACTAAGGCCAGATGTTGCGACTGACCTTCTTGACCCTGTTTCCCGAACTACTGCGCCCTTTTGCCGGGGAAGCGCTTGTCGGCAAGGCCCGTGAGCGCGGCCTGATCGACGTGCAACTGGTCGACCTGCGCGACTTCGCGGCCAACCGGCACCACAAAGTCGACGACGCGCCCTACGGCGGTGGCGCGGGCATGGTCATCCGGGTAGACGTGGCGCAGCGGGCGCTGGCGAGCGTGCCCCCGGCGAGCGAGGTCATCCTGTTCAGCCCCGCCGGACAGCCCTTCACGCAGGCCCTGGCCGAGGAACTCGCCACGCGCGAGCATCTGGTGTTTCTGTGTGGCCGCTACGAGGGCTTCGATGCCCGTACCGAGTCGCTGGTCACGCGCGAACTGAGCATCGGCGACTTCGTGATGATGGGCGGCGAGGCAGCGGCGGCGTGCGTCCTCGAAGCCGTGTCGCGGCTGGTGCCGGGCGTGCTGGGCGACGAGGAATCGCACCGCGCCGACTCCTTTTCCAGTGGGCTGCTCGACTACCCCGAATACACTCGCCCCCCCGAGTGGGAAGGCCAGCCGGTGCCCGAAGTGCTGCTGAGCGGCAACCACGGCCTGATTGCCAGCTGGCGCAGGCGGGAGGCGCTGAGACGCACCCTTGAGCGCCGCCCCGATCTGCTGCTGAGCGCCGAACTCTCCCCGCAGGACAGCGCTGCCCTGACCGAACTGGGAGCCAGTGCCGCCGATCTGGAGCGCTGGCAGGCCCCGCCGCCCCCGGCCCCAAAACGTAAGCGCAGGCGTTCGGCGCCGGTGGCTGTCCCTGCCGAATCCGAGTAGGGTGCATCCCACCACAATGGGACGGACGGCAAGGGAGGTCATTTTTACTGTGCTGGTCACACGCCCCCTCACCCTTCCGCCCCTTCGCGGCTCCCTCCCTCTCCCACGAGTGGAGAGGGCTAGAAAAACCGTTACAGACAATTTTTTCTGCTTCTCGAGACATGCGTTAAGCCCGGTTATCCCAGTATGGTGGGATGTACCCATCCGAGTCAGGGCAACCGCAAAGTCCCAAAAACGAATAACAGGTAACCAGTATTACGGGATAAACAGAAATCCTGCCGCTTGAATGAAACTTGGTTCCTGATGAAATCGGGATTTTTCTCTGGGGCATCCATTAGTATTTACACCGAGTTCAAAATTGAACCGACTTTGCGGAAGCCCTGCCATCCGAGTAGGCGAGTAAGACAGCTGAAAGTCTTTCGCTGTATACTGCCGCGTTACGGTCCACTGTCCCGCAGCTGATTTCAGCGCCGGACAGCCTGAGACTCCCCGAGGTCCTCTATGAATCCAATCCTGACTGTATTTCTGGTGCTGTACGCGCTCGTGTGCGTGGGTCTGGTCTTTTTCGTGCTGCTGCAAACGCCCAAGCAGGCGGGTCTTTCGGCCAGCGTCGCTTCCGGCGGGTCACTGCTGGGCGGGCGCGGTGTCGAGGGCGGTCTGGTCCGCATCAGCAGCGTGCTGGGCGGGCTGTTCATGCTCCTCGCCTTCCTGATCAGCCTGATTTCCAGGTAACTCTTTTCAAGTCTCGCGTCAGGTTCGCCTGGAGTGGGCCGCAGACTCGTCCACCAGGGCGGGTCTTTTTTTTGCGGCTCTGGTGCTCTTTGCTGACCTGATGTTCAGGCGGGGGTGGGGACTGCTACCACAGGACTGCCCCCACAGGACTGGGGATGTATGATGATGCACATGCATTTCAAGGGGAAGAGATGACCCATAAGGGTGAGGTAATCCTCGCCGTCAATAACCTGAAGACCTACTTCAGCACCGATGACGGCGTGGTCAAGAGCGTGGACGGCGTGACCTTCCACATCAACCGGGGCGAAACGCTCGCTGTGGTGGGCGAATCGGGGTCCGGCAAAAGCGTGACCAGTCTGTCGGTCATGCGCCTGATTCCTATGCCGCCGGGCAGG
>JAGLBK010000314.1 GCA_018260275.1 Deinococcus sp. | reverse complement strand
AGCACGATCACGTCCATGTGGTCCAGCATCCGGAACATGTCGGCCACCATGCCCATATCCCAGTTGCCGCTGTAGATCGGTTTGCCGCCGTCGGTGACGTGGTGCAGCGTCAGGTTCATGCGCCGCACCTTGAAGCCCAGCGTGGACAGCTTGTAGATGAAGGGCCGCGCCGTGCCCTCGCCCTCGCGTTCGACGGTGTAGCTGATGGCGTGGACCAGTTCGCGCTCGGCGGTGGCGTAATTCAGGATGGTCTCGAAGTTGACGGTGCGTTCCAGCAGGTCACGGGCGCTGTGGTACAGGTTCTGGGTATCGATAAAGACGCCCACGCGGGGGCGATGAACAACGTATTGCATTGACTTTCTCCTGTTGTGGCGGGACTCAAAAGGACTTGCCGGGGTGGGTACCAAAAGTGCGACCAGTTTGGACGCCTGAACAGTGTATACCTGTCGGCGGCTGGTCTTGCCCGGCAGCTTTTGCGGGTGCTAGGGGCGCGGGAAGTCTTGACCATATCCTCTCAATGCAGTATAGTCATAAATAACCAGTCACTTGTGACTATAGGAGGTTAAAAATGTACATCGTCCACAACCGTCTCCCTGTACCTGCCGAACATGCCTAGGCGTTCGAACAAATGTTTGTTGCTTCATTCGAGCACCTGAAGAACGTGCCAGGCTTGCTGCGCACGTCCTTACAGCGCCCAACTAAACCGGAGCAGCCGTATGTCTCCACCATGGAGTGGGAGAATCAGGCGGCGTTCATGGCCTGGATGAAGAGTGACAGTTTCCGCGCTTCACACGTGATGCCCGAGGGGATGCCAAAGGAAGCAATGGGCGCCGGAGGCTCCATCGAGACGTTCGAAACAATCAGTGATCTGAAGTTCGATTGACCGGCGCGTCTGTGAAGCGCTCGTCCAGACGAGTTCACCCCGTTTAGAGCAGTTTGCATAAAAAGGCCGCGTCGTTTGTGGCTTTTATGCCGAGCGGGCGGGCATTACACCTGCTGTGCAAGTTCTCCCCAATCAGGCCAGGAGCATCCCTCCTGGCCTGTTTCCTGGGCATCCAATTGCTCAATTCTCGTTGTCCTGGTCAGACCAGCTTCTTGACCAGAACAGCTTCTTGGTCAGAACGGCACCCGTATGGGGCCTGACCGCACCCATGAAAGGGCTTAATGCGGCTTGACCGCTTCGCTCGCTGTTCGTCTCCGACTCACCTTAAGTTCGTATAACATTCCCGCATGTTCCGCCGCCGCCCACCCCTGCCCGATTTTCCGCCGGGTGGCCTGCTGGTGGGCGGCGCGGCCCGCGACTGGCTGCGCGGCGTGACACCCAGGGATTTCGACTGGGCCGTGCCCGACCCGGCGGCAGCGGCCCGGCAACTGGCAACCTCACAGTTGGCCGAGGGTACAGGCGGCGCGGTGTTTCCCCTGGACGCCGAACGCGGCTACTGGCGGGTCAGTGGGCCGGGTGGCGTGCAGCACGACTTTGTGCCGCTGCCCCCGGATATCGCTGAAGACCTGCTGCGGCGCGATTTCACCGTGAATGCTTTGGCGCTCACCGCCGGGCGGGAGGTGCTCGACCCGGCGGGAGGGCAGGGCGACCTGAAGGCGCGGCGTCTGCGAATGGTGCGCCCTGAAAACCTATGGGCCGACCCGCTGCGGGCGTGGCGTGCGGCGCGGTTCAGCGTCACGCTGGGCTTTTCGCTGGACCCGGCCACCGCGCACGAAGTCCGGCGCGTCGCCGCTGCGCTGGCTGCCGGAACGCTGCCCCTGCCCGCCGCCGAGCGCGTTCGTGACGAGGTGCAGGCGTTGCTAGCACATCCTTCAGCGGCCCGCGGCATCCAGCAACTCGAAGACCTGGGCCTGCTGGCGCTGACCGTTCCCGAACTTCGCGCGGGCCGGGGCCTCACGCAGGGCGGGTTTCATCATCTGGACGTGTACGGTCACAGCCTGGAGGCGCTGCACCAGCTGATCGCCCGGCAGCCGGAGGCCAGCTTGCCGCTACGCTGGGCCGCACTATTACACGACATCGGCAAGCCGCCGACTGCCGCCACCGATCCGGCTACGGGCCGCCGCATGTTTTACGGTCACGACAGGGTGGGCGCCGAGCTGACGCGCCAGATTCTGACCCGCCTCAAGCTGCCAGCGGGCGATATCGCTCACGCTTCCAGGCTGGTCGGGGCGCACATGCTGCCGCTGCCCGCCGACGAAAAGGAGGCCCGGCGCTTCGTTCACCGCCGCCGTGAGCTGCTGCC
>JAGLBK010000313.1:1035-2254 GCA_018260275.1 Deinococcus sp. | reverse complement strand
GGCCCTGACGCCCGAGGCCCACTTTCAGTCGCAGGCCACCTTGCAGCAGCAGCTGTTCAGGCGCGGGGCCACCGTGCCGGAGGTTTTCGCGGTAGGCCAACTGCCCGGTGGCCGGGCTTACATGGTAGACGCCCTGGTCAAGGGAGACGACGAAACCGTGACCCCGGCGGGCTGGGAGGAAGTCGGGCAGGTGCTCCGGGTACTGTACGAGGTGCCACACGAGGGCCACGGGCTGCTCCAGGACCGCGCCGACCGTTTCGCGGGGCAGGCCACGACCCCGGAAGGCGGACTACTGACCCGCATCTCCCCCATCTGGCCGTTCAACTCGCGCCCGCTGGGGCTTCAGCCGCTCACGCTGGCTGCTCCAGAACTGACCGGGCCACTCTCTGGGCTGGCCGCCGAACTCCGGCAGGTCATTCAGGAACCGGCGGTGATCTGCCACAGTGACCTGCACCCCAACCAGTTCATCTGGCGCGGCGGGCGGCTGGCGGCGCTGCTCGACTTTGGGGACGCCACCATTGCCCCACCGGCCTGGGACCAGGCCAGTCTCGCCTTTTTTCATGGCTGGGACGTAGCCGAGCTGATCAGCCACGCCGCAGGTCAGCGTCTGGGACGCGGCAGCGCCCTGTTTGGCCTGCTGCTGGCGCTTCACCGGGCCAACCGCGCTGCGGAACATGCCCAGACCAAACGTCTGGAGCAGGCTGTACGTTTCGCGCGGTGCTGTCTGGACCGCCTGTAACACCGCTGACACTGTGACACCATTTTCTAAGAGCGTGTTTATCAATAGTTCGGACCGTCTCATAACTCAGGGTAGGGGAAATCTGAAATAAGCTGTCTGGTACGCAATCTGCGTTTCCCCCCTCCCAGCCTCCTCCACAGGTAGGGAGGAGCTACAAACTTCGTGCTGGTCGCACCTTGCAGAACAGGTTTTTGAAACTGTCCGAACCATTGGTTTATAAAGTGTTCCCTACAAACCACACCCATTGGTATTTCGTCGTCTGGGCCGTTAAAGTTTGCCGGACGCCCGCTCTGCCGGGCAGCTCTGCGAGTCACCCCTCACTATGCGAGGCCCTCTCTCCTGCGGAGCTTCACAAGTCCCACAAGAGGCGAGGGTCAAAAACTGCGTCTCCATCGCATGTTAAAAACTTCCCGACCCTTTATAAACACGCTCTGAATCCCGCACC
Organism: Deinococcus sp.; assembly: GCA_018260275.1. GTDB lineage: Bacteria > Deinococcota > Deinococci > Deinococcales > Deinococcaceae > Deinococcus. Next base: position 1,070 of record JAGLBK010000313.1, on the reverse strand, counting down.
ATCAAAAGTGCCGCCGGGCGCTCTTATGCACTTTC
>JAGLBK010000313.1:0-1026 GCA_018260275.1 Deinococcus sp. | reverse complement strand
CAAACTTCCCGACCCTTTATAAACACGCTCTGAATCCCGCACCATCAAAAGTGCCGCCGGGCGCTCTTATGCACTTTCCGGTAGGCCCGGCCCGCTTTTCTGGCCCCGTGGCGTAACCCATGATCGGGGCGGACCCCGTCGGCCACCAGATGCAGCCACTGGCTGACGTAATAGCCGACCATCAGGGGCAACAGAAATTTATGGCCGAACTGCTCTGGCAGCTGCGGCAACTGCACCTGGGGGGCAAATGTCCGGATCAGGCCGACCACGATGACCACCACGATCGCCATGTACGCCAGGCGGGTCAGCGGTCCCAGAATCCAGGTGTGGCTCAGGCCCCGGTGGCTGAACAACATTCCGTAGGGAATCCAGAGGCCCCCCAGCAGGCCCCAGTGCCGCTTGCTGTCCACGTTCCCGGTCGCCAGATCGAGGTCGGGCGACAGCAGGAAAGTTCCGGCCATGAATCCCACCGTGAAGTTCAGCATCTCGCTCTGGGTCACCACGATGGCCCCGCTGCGGGTGCCCAGCACAGCGGCGGCGGCCAGACCAGCATAAACAGCGATATTGATCAGGTTGTGAACTCTCCCGCTCGGCACGCGCCCACTATGCCGCAAATCCGGGCAGCAGGTGCGCCCAGAGGTCAAAAAACTCCCTACCCGTCCGGTAAGGAGTCTGCCACTGTCCTGCTGTGATGGCCCACGCCGCGCTGCCTGCGCGGACCACCGTTTAACCGTCGATGTGGCCGTCGTCGCGCTGTTCCAGGCGGAACCCGTGCGGTAAAAAATCACGGACCAGACCGCTGACTACCGCGCCGTGCTGGTTGACGCACACCACACGCGCCTCCGGCGCAAACTCGAACAGCACCTGGCGGCAGGCCCCACACGGGCTGGCGGGCGGCGTGGCCTCACTGTAGACCACCACCTCCGTAAACTCACGCTGCCCCGCCGAGGCCATCGCCTGCACCGCACTCTGCTCGGCGCAGCGGCCCAGGCCATAGCTGGCGTTCTCGACGTTGGCCCCGGCAAA
>JAGLBK010000312.1 GCA_018260275.1 Deinococcus sp. | reverse complement strand
GACGGCATGCAGGCCCCCACCGCCACCCGCAGCGTGATCTACAACAACAACGGCATCGCCTTCCAGCCGCACCACCAGCCTTACAACTACTTTGCCAAGTACGCGCCCGGCACCCAGGCCCGCGCCGACCACCTCAAGGACGCCGACGACTTCGTAAACGCCCTGAAGGCCGGAACCCTGCCCGCCGTGAGCTTCATCAAGCCGCAGGGCAACATGAACCAGCACCCCGGCTACACCAACGTCATGAACGGCGACGCCTATATCGCCGACCTGGTCAACCAGATCAAGGCCAGCCCCAGCTGGAAAGACACGGCCATCATCGTGACCTACGACGAGAACGGCGGCTTCTGGGACCACGTGGCCCCGCCCACCGGCGCGGGCAGCAGCGACCGCTGGGGACCGGGCACCCGCATTCCGGCCATCATCATCTCGCCCTACGCCAAGAAAGGCTTCGTCGACAAGACCCCCTACGACATCAGCAGCATTCTGCGCTTCATCACCGAGCGCTTCGACCTGACGCCGCTGGACGGTCTGGCGAGCCGTAAAAATCTGGGCGACCTCCAGAACGCTTTTGACTGGACCCAGAAGCCCTGAACGCAGCAGTCCTGAACGCTGAACCGCTGAATTGAACCGATTTGCCGCCGCGTCTGCCTGTAAGGGTGGGCGCGGTTCGCTGTCCAGGTGGTTTTCAGAAGCCGGGGCTTTTCAATTCCTAGCGTTTTTGCTGCTGGGTGCCGGGCTAGCGACCACGAGACACCACTCAGGTAGCCAGCGCGGGGCAGAGCAGAGGCGTAGCACCCTCCCCTGCTCTGCCCCGCGCCGAATCACGAGGCGCCCACCCACCAAATTCCTGTTCCAGCAGACGGAAACCCTTCCTCTTTCACGCTGTCATCAACCACACCCGGCAAACTGCGAGATATGACGGCTAATTCCGTTCCTTCCAGTGCCCCCGCTTCCGCCTCCGTAGCGCCCCTCTGGAGCAAGGTGCCGGAGATTACCCTCTGGTTCTGGCTCATCAAGGTGCTGACCACCGGCATGGGCGAGGCGCTCTCGGATTTTCTGGCGCACACCGTGGGGCCGGTGCCTGCCGTGCTGGGCAGCGGGGCGGCCCTGCTGGTGGCCCTCGCCTTTCAACTACGAGCGCGGCGCTACGTGGCCTGGGTGTACTGGCTGGCTGTGCTGATGGTCAGCGTGTTCGGCACCGTGGCGGCAGATGTGGTGCATGTCGGGCTTGGGGTGCCTTACCTGCTGTCCACCATTTTTTTCAGTGCGGCGCTCCTGCTGGTGTTCCGGTTGTGGTACCGCCGCGAAGGGAGCCTATCCATTCACGGCATCCACACCCGGCGGCGCGAAATGTTCTACTGGGCCACCGTCCTGACCACTTTCGCCCTGGGTACCGCCGCAGGTGATATGACCGCCCACACGCTGAATCTGGGCTGGCTTGGCTCAGCGGCACTGTTCGCGGTGGTCATGCTGCTGCCTACCCTGTCGCGCCGGGTGCTGGGGCTGGGCGAAGTATTGACGTTCTGGTGGGCTTATATCCTGACCCGGCCTCTGGGGGCGTCGGTGGCCGACTGGCTAGCCGTTACGCCCGCGCAGGGCGGCCTGGGCTACGGCACCGGCCCGGTTTCGCTGGGCTTCGGGGTCCTGATTCTGGTGCTGGTCGCTTATCTGGCCCTCACACGCCAGGACACCGAAAAAACAGCCGACTGAGCGCACAGTCACTCGGCCGGTCGGGCACTGCGGAACTCGGGGCCGCAGCCGTTTGCTTGCTGACCATCGGCAAAACACGTTCATGGTTGCGACCCTGCCCCACCCACTGGCCTGCGTGTGGGAATGAAACGCAATCCACATCAAACAAACAATGGTTCGGACAGTTTCAAAATCCTGTGCAAAGTGCGATCAACACGAAGTTTTCAGCTCCTCCACCCTTGCGGGGGACTCGTGAGAGCTGCTTGCAGAGGCTGGGACTCGCAGCGAGGCGGGTAACGCAGATTGCGTGCCAGAAGGCTTACTTCAGATTTCCCCTGTCCTGAGTTATGAAGCTGTCCAAACCATTGCTCAGATAGTTTCCCTACTTGTCGAACTTGTCGTATCCGGCAGCTACACGGCGCTGCGCTCCACGGGCGTAGTCCATCTGCATCTCGACGGTTTCGTGCTTGCCTTCGGTAAAGGTACTGTCGTGAATCCAGTAGTTCAGGCGGTTGTCCCCGAGCTGCACCCAGAGTTTGTGGGGGTCCGCGACATCACGCAAAAAGGCCAC
>JAGLBK010000311.1 GCA_018260275.1 Deinococcus sp. | reverse complement strand
CGTCGGCGGGGTCACGGTCTGGGTGCAGCCGCGCCAGCCCCTGCCGCAGCGCCAGATCGCCCAGGCTGAACACGTCCGGGCGGGCCAGCGCGAACATCAGGAACATTTCGGCGGTCCAGCGGCCAATGCCCGGCAAGCGGACCAGGTCGGTGATGATTTCCTCGTCGGGCAGCGCGGCCAGGTGGGCAAAGTCGATCCTGCCCGTCTGGGCCGCTTCCGCAATGGCCTTGACGGTCCGCACCTTGGCCCACGACAGGCCCGCGCCGCGCAGTTCGTCGCCGGAAGCCCGCAGCAGGGTGCCGGGATTGACCTCGCCCAGCCGCTCGACTAGCCGGGCATGAATACTGGCGGCGGCCTTGACGCTGAGCTGTTGCCCGGTCACGTTGCGAATCAGGGTGCCCAGCGGGTCGGCGGTCGGCACGAACACTTCCAGCTCACCGACGCGCCAAATGGCTTCCCGCATCACCGGGTCGCGTGACAGGTGGCTCAGAGCGCTGGCATGGTCGGTCAGAGGCGGAACAAAAGACATGGCTCATCGTCGAATGCGGCGAGGTCAGGTTTCTTTAGGTGGCCTTTAGCGATGTGCGCTGGCCTCGACAAGCTGACCCCAGCCTGATCTCCACACTTGATTCGCTGCCCCGGAAAGCGGCAGCATAGGCTCATGAAGTCTTCTCCTGCCACTCTGCCCGCTATTTTGCTGGTTTCGCTCCTGGCCAGCGCCAGCGCCCAGACCCACATCGGCAGCGTCACGCTGACCCGTCCCGCCACCCCAGCGCCCATGCACCAGCCCAGGCCTATGGCCCCCGCGCCCGCTCCGGCGGCTCACCGCGCCGCTCCAGCCAATGCCGACAATGGCCGCGACACCATGAACACCATGGCCGTCCCCGCTGGCGCACAGGAAATTCGTGGGCGTATCCAGGCCGCCGGGGGCGCAGTCAATCTGCCCGCCGGAAGCACCGTCAACGTGCTGGTCAGCGACCTGACCCGCCCCGCGCAACTCGTGAAGATCTCGTTCAGGACCAGCCGCCTGAGCACACCCTACCAGCTGGTGTTCAACTCGGGCCGCCTGAACCGCGCCCATACCTACGCGGTGCAGGCCAATGTGACCGACGCCAGCGGAAAAGTGCTGTACAGCAGCGACAGTTCGGCTGTGTTGCCCGCCACCCGCCGCGCCGTTGTAGACATCACTGTTCGCTGAAGTTCCTGCACACCAGAGCCGGGGGCCATTTTGAGGTCTCCGGCTTTTGCTTGTGCCGGGGCCGGTCATTCAGCTGAGAGCGTGTTTATAAAGTTTTCCCTACAAACCACGCCCATTGGTATTTCGTCGTGTGGGCCGTTAAAGTTTGCCGCGTCGCCCCCTCACCCCTCGCTACGCGAGGCCCTCTCTCCTGCGGAGCTTTACAAGTCCCACAAGGGGCGAGGGTCAAAAACCGCGTCTCCATCACATCTTAAAAAACTTCCTGACCCTTTATAAACACGCTCTGAGCCCAAATGAGGGGCTGTACTACCCCTCCAGCATCTGCTTCCAGCCTGCCGGGTCCTCACCCACAGTCAGCACCTTGCCGCCGCGCACCAGGGGCAGCCGCAGCAGCTCGGGCGTTTCGATGACCCTGGCGATCACGCCTTCCTCGGTGGTCCGCAGGTAGGCGAGGTTGCTCTGCTCATAGGCCTTGCCCTCCAGGTCCAGCAGGGCATTCAGGCCAAATTTCTGTACGAAACGGGTCAGTTCTCCCTTAGCAATGGGCCGCTCCCTGAGGTCCACAAAATGAATCTTGACCCCACGCTCCTTGAAAAACCGTTCGGCGGCGCGGGTTTCCTTGCTCTTTTTGGTGCCGAACACCTGAACCTGAACATCGGGCATAGCGCAGAGTCTAGGGCGAACGCGGCTGCCTGTGCTGCTGGCCCAAGCATCTCAGGCTTCCAGAGCAGCGTCGGTTTCCTCGTCGCCTGCACCCTCGTCGGTCACGGTGGCCTGATAGTTGCGGTTCTTGCCGATTTCGCGCACCCGGCCAGAAAAACGCGACTTGACTTCCTCGTAAAGCGGGTGGGCGCGGATGTCGCCGGGGCGTGAAGGGGTACTGGGGGCAACTGGACTGGGGGCGGCTGCCTCAGACCTGGGCGGCTGAGGCTGGGAAGCGGGCGCGGCAGGCTGCGGAGCCGGGCGTTTGGGCACGAATTCGTCGAACGGCGAGTCGCCCAGGTCAGACGGCCCCTGCGTCCCGCCAAAGCTGCCGCCTATATCGCCCCAGTCGGGTTCCTCGGTG
>JAGLBK010000310.1 GCA_018260275.1 Deinococcus sp. | reverse complement strand
GGGGGCGCGGGTCATGCTCTCGACGCCGCCGACCACATAGATGTCTCCGTCGCCGTTGCGAATGGCCCGCGCCGCCATATTCACCGCCGCCAGCCCCGAAGCGCACAGCCGGTTGACCGTGACCCCCGCCACGCTGTCGGGCAGTCCGGCCAGAATGACGCCCATACGCGCCACATTGCGGTTGTCCTCGCCCGCCTGATTGGCACAGCCGAAGATCACTTCCTCGATCTGCTCGGCGGGAACTCCGGCCCGCTTGACGGCTTCGGCGATGACCAGTCCGGCCAGGTCGTCGGGACGCACCGACGAAAGGCCGCCACGAATGGCCCCGATGGGCGAACGCACGGCGGAAACGATAACGACATCACGGTCTTGCAGCGGCGCTGGCTGGGTCATGGAACTACTCCTTGGAATGTAGAGGACGGGCAGCCCTGCGGGGGGCAGAGCCGGTGAACAACCTGGGTTAGCCAGCACAATAGCGCCAAACTGCGGGCTATAGAACTCATGAGTTGCATTTATGCAGTGCGCTGAAGCTTGCTCAGCACGCGAATGGGCCACGAACTCTTGGCCCCTGAGTGACGAGGCCACAAAAGGTCGATTGGCACACTCTTTCCCCGTTCTTGGAAAAATCGGAAAAAACCATCTAGAACAGCATTTTTCTGCCCCTCAACGGGTCCGGGTCACCTTGCTCAGCAGTGGCGGGCGGTCGGGGTCAAGGCCGCGTTCCAGCGCCACATGAGCGGCGAACAGATAAAAGGCCAGCGCCGTACAGGCCGGAGCCAGCAGGGGATGCGCCCCCGCCGGAGTGGTCAGGGTACTGCCCAGGGCGGGGCCTATGGTCCGCAGGTCTGCCCCCTGCCCGAGCAACTCGGCATACGCCGCCTGCGTCGCGGGCCAAGCCGCATCTGCCGCGCTCAGGCCCAGCACGGGCAGACCGCTGACGATCAGCCGCCGGGGGCCGTGGCTAAATTCGGCGGCGCTGTAGGCTTCGGCATGAACGCCGCTGGTTTCCTTGAGTTTCAGCGCGGCTTCCTGGGCCACACCGTAATTCAGGCCGCGCCCCAGAATCAGCAGCTGGTCGGCAAAACGGTAAGTACCTGCTGGGTGATGACTAGGTCATCGCCCCGAGCGGAGCGAGAAAGCAAAGGGAGCTCTGGGCGGAAGTGGAGCGGGTTCGGGTGCTTTTCCCGGACACGCGTAACTGTAGCCAGGAGCTCCTTAACGCCCGGCCAGCGCCGCCGCCTGCTCTTCCAGTTCCAGTGTCCGGCGCAGGTCGGTCGGCAATGTTTCCAGGGCCGCCGTCAGCGAGTGGTCACCGCCCAGTTCAGCCAGCACCGGCAAAAAGGCCGTCAGACTGGCTATGAAGCTCTTGGTGGCCGCGACCGCCTGTTCCTCGCCGCAGCGCAGCGGCAGGACAAACTCGGCGGTGGCCGCCAGCTCACTGTCTTCCACATTGACCAGCGCCACCGTCAAGGCCCCGGCTTCACGGGCCACACGGACCGTCTCGACGATGTCCGGACTGGCCCCCGACTGCGAAACGGCGACGACCAGTGCCCCAGCCAGTTGGAGCTGCGTGCCGTACAGGGTCAGGACACTGGGGGCGGCGCTGACGACTGGTAGGCCTAACTGCGTTTCGAGGGCATATTTCAAGAAGGTGCAGGCATGATCGCTGCTGCCCCGCGCCACCGTCACCGCGTAAGCTGGCTGGCGTTCCCGAATGGCCCCGGCAAGAGGCGAGATCAGCGGCGCATTTTCCTGCCACTGCCGGGCCAGAGCCGCAGGCACCTGACGGGTTTCCTGCAACATCAGCGGGTCAGGACTGGGGCGCTTGGGCATCAGGACTTCCCCCATCAGGAAATCCCCCGGCCTGCTACCTGTTGACCCGCGACGTACACGGCAAGCACCTTATATTCGGCGTCCAGCACCACCAGATCGGCCCGCAGCCCGGCCCGCAGTTCGCCGCGGTCACTCAGGCCAATCGATTGTGCCGGGATCAGGCTGGCCATCTGGCTGGCTTCCGGCAACGTCAGGCCCGCCTTCAGCGCGTTCTGCACGGCCCGGTCCATGGTCAGGACACTCCCCGCCAGCGAGCCGTTTTCCAGGTGGGCTTCCCCGTTCCGGACGATCACAGTCTGGCCGCCCAGTTCGCTGGGGCCGTCGCCTTCGCCCGCCGCCCGCATCGCGTCGGTAATCAGCAGCGTGCGGCCCGGCCCGGCCCGGCAGGCCAGCTGAAAACTGGTGGGATGCACATGCACAAAGTCCAGAATCAC
>JAGLBK010000030.1 GCA_018260275.1 Deinococcus sp. | reverse complement strand
GCCAGAGTGCCCCCCTGGGCACATCTACTGGTGCGTTCTCATGATTTTTATCAGGCTGTCAGGGCTTCCAGGTCAAAACCAGCACTTTTCAAGTCCTTGAAACCAGCCTCAATCTGAAATCGCTCGGCATACTCGTCAAAGATGCCCGGACCACAGGGATGATTACTTACCACGAACCAGGGTTCACGTGCTCCAGGTGCATGGTAAGCAGCGAGGCTGACCGGCCCGTATCTGTCTGCCGTGATGTAGACGTCATTCAGAACGACCTGCTGACCATGCTGACTGAGTTGCTCTCTTACCTTGCCCAGGGCTTTGCCCTGGGCGTCATACACCAACACCTGGCCTTTCCCGCGAATGACCCATTTCCATCCATAGGCCGATACGAGCGCCATGAGCTTTTGATCCATGAAGCCGCGATCTGCCCTAAAGTACACCTCTTCTACTTCAGGCAGATGACTCAGAAAGCTGTGGATGCTGGCCAGCACGGGATGAATGTCTTTCATGCTGACTGTGGAACTTGAGTGTTCCAGCAGTTGCCAGGCCAGCGGCAAAGCCCGCCCTCGGTAGGTCAGGGAAACGCAAACCAGGCACCAGCGTTGAAAAAGACGCGTCGTGTCCAGTGCCAGGGTGATGCTCGCATCACCCCAAGTCGCAAATGCCTGCCGCAATACGGCTTGATAAATCGCCGTTCTGGGTATCGTCGTCAAAAATAGCCCACGGACGAAACGCCGTTCAGCACTTTGGGCTTGCTTGGCTGCGGTAACTGCGAAAAGACACCACTGGGCAGGATGGATGGAATTGGAAAGTAGGAGACCAACCAGCATCCAGGTGATGGTCTGAAAATGCCGCTGGTCACGCCACGGAGCCTTTCTCAGCCAGTAACCCAGTCGCTCGAATAGAATGGTCGCGTCTCCACCAACAGGGATTTTTGTTGACATACACAGTAAGAATGCCTCATGGTGGAGGCATTCTCATCTCTTTTATCAGGCCCTAAGGAATCCCATGTTTGAAGCTTACGTTGACAGTCTGCAGACCCGGATTCCCGAGCGCCCCGGAGCCTACTACGCGCACCTGGTGGTGCTGCGCCGCACCGACTCCTATGCCGTGTTCAGGACCGATGGCGAACTCAATACCGCCCACGTTCAGGCCGGACTGGACGATACCCAGAAAATGACCCGCCTGACCATCTTCAAGCGCAAGCAGACCACCCCCGAGCGCCTGACGGGGCGCGAACTGCTGCGGCGCTACGGAGTCTACGACCAGATCAAAGAAGAGCTGGGAAGAGACTGCGCGTATAACGATCAGGAGACTGGGTTCTGCGGCGTCTGCCCGGACTGCGTCACCTACGGTTACGCGATGAGCGACACGGGTGCGGAAAAGAGCAAGGTCTACAGCGACACGGCTTACTCGCTGACCAGCTACGACGACTCGCACGAGAGTTTTACCCTCAACGCGCCGTACGAGGACGGCACGATGACAAAAAAGGGCGTGACCTCCAACCGCTTCAGTCAGCAGGACCACGTCAAACCCGGAGTGTACTTTCCGGGCGTGCTGACCCTGCGCGACCCCACCGCGCTGGGACTGGCCTACGTCATCAACAACGTCCGCCGCTCCAGGCTCTACGGCGCGCAGACCACCCGCACGGGTCGGCTGGACAACCAGATCGTGGCCCTGATATTTGCCGACGGCGAGATTTTCGCCAATCTCAAACTGACGCAGAGGGTGCATGACCTGACCAGCGGCGGGGGCGATGTGCCGTCAGCGGTGCTGAGGGCGGCAAAAGAGCTGGTGCAACAGGACGGTGTGACCTGTAAAGTGGTCGAGGGAGCTGCACTGGACGCACTGCTGGGCGAACTGGACGCCACCTTCACCGACGCCGATAAACTCAGGACCTTTCTGCAGGACTACGCCGCCCAGACCCGCGAATACGCCGAGCGGATTGGGGTCGGTGGCGCCAGGAAGGCCAGAGCGGGGAGGGCCAGGAAATGAGTGGGTTCCCGGCTGATCCTCGCCTCCCCCGCGTCTACAGACTGACCATCACGCTGGGGGACGGGGTCTATCACGCCACCCGGGAGCTGGGGCGCTCGTACCAGACGGGGGAATACCTGCACAATTACGCGCTGAGCTATGCACTGGGCCTGGTGACCGCCGACTATCACGACGCGGTACAGGTGCCGCACTACCGCGAACACCTTGCACCACTGCGCGAACGGGGAGTGTACGTGGCCCCGGCGCGTCCCCAGCAGGTGCGCTTCGTGTCCCACACTTTCAAGTTTGCCGATACCCGTAACCACGTCCAGATGGAGCGATCCAGCGTCAATGTGCCGGGCTATGGCCGCGCCCGTGAGCTGGCCCCGGAGTCGCAGTTCAGGGCGTACCTGCTCTCGGGTGAAGCTCTCAGGTTCCCCCACTGGATCCGGCTGGGCAAATGGTTCGGCAAGGCGGCCGTGGAAGTGCAGGCCGTGAGCGTGCGCAGGGGGAGAGGCCCCTTTACCACCCACCACCCGCTGAACCCCCTGGATACTGAGCTGCGGCCCACCCTGTTCGACCTGATCAACATGCCGCCCGTTTCCATCGTCGACCATGCCCGCTTTGATGGCCCGCATCTGACGCTGGAAGATGGCCTTAACATTCCTGCCGACCTGGGCTACCGGTTCCCCTGATGCCACACGCTTTTATCCTGGACCTGGTGAGTGAGCGTGAGGGTGCTCCGCAGCCACTGCAGCCTCACCAGGCAGCGCACGGACTCTTTTACCACCTGCTTTCCCTCATCTCACCCGATCTGAGCGCCACGGTCCACGACGCCAGGCGCGTCCCGTTTACCCTGGCGGTCAGGCCGGGGCGGGGCGGGATGCGCCTGCGCATCACGCTGCTGAACGACGACCTGTTCGCGCCGTTGCTCTCCGTGCTGCTCACCAGGGCGCCACGCTGGCGGCTGGGGACGGAGGACTACCAGATTGGGCGGCTGCTGGCGACCCCCGAGGGCCACCCGCGGGCTGGGTGTGTCAGCTGGGCCGACATCGCCGCGGCTCCCCCGCGCTCCTCGCTGGCCCTGGAATTTCTGACGCCGACGGTGTTCGCGACTTCCCTTAGGAATGGCAAGCGCAGGTACACGCCCATTCCCGAAACGCGGCTGGTGCTGGGGGGCTTGCTGCGCTCTTACCAGGCGTTCGCGCCGCAGCCGTTTGAAAACGCCGATCTTCTGGCTGAAGCGCTGACAGACCGGGTGAGCATCACCCGGCTCAGTGTGCAGACTGAAGAGCACCGGGCGGGACGGCATGACTATGTGGGCTTTGTCGGCAAGGTCATGTGGCAGGTGCAGGAAGATGATGCGGAGCTGAGGCGGGTTCTGGGGCGCCTCGCGGCCCTCGCGCCTTATACTGGAGTCGGCACTAAAACCCCGTACGGGATGGGCCAGGTGGCTCTTCTCTGACAGGCTGTGCCCCTGGCCCCAGTGACCAGAACTGACGGCGAGTCCCATGAGAATGCAGTCAGTCTTAAACCCGTCGTCAATTCAATGGGCTAGAATGTGGTGGGCTGGAATTTCTGAGCTGGGTCGCCTCTTAGAGGATTGAAATATGAAGCAAATGGAAAAATGAATCCTAATAGCCCCATATCAGGGGTAAATTGCCTCGTAGGGGATTGAAGTCTGTATCTACTGAGTTCATGGGCCGCCCGGGAGGCCTTGAGACGCTCCTCCCGCGCTTTATCTTCGGCTCGCCGGGGGAATGAGCCATGCCCAGGGATAGGCCCCGGGCGCTGAGTAGCTTTCGACAGTCCATTGAGCATGTCACCCGAAGGCCCAGTATATTTCGTGTTTTGAAGGGGTTTATCGCCATCTTATACGGATTCGAAGTATAATCGATTCATCAAAGCGCTGACTCCTCTTCCACATTTGACCGCCGATGAGCTGTTGCAACGTCAACGTCGTGCACCACTGCCGATGAACGTGATCGCTGGTTTGCCCTTCGAACGCTGACCCAGCAGCCTCAGATTTCCCGCACTGTCCTGTTGGAACAGTTAGGGCGCTCCAGACGATGGATCGCCGCTCTCATTCACCGTTACAACGAACACGGTCCCGAAGCCGTGATCGATCACCGCAAGGGGCGAGCAGGACAGCCCCCTGTACTGAACGCTGAACAGCGCTCAGTACTTGATGAACGTCTCCAATCGCCGCCAGACGACGGTGGTGAATGGACAATCCGTAAAGTTGCTGAGTGGATCACAGATCATACGGGTCGAAGCATTGATCCATCGACGGCCTGGCTCTACCTGCGCCGCCTTGGATATTCCAGACAGAAAGGTCGTCCAGTGCACCCGAAAGCGGCCACCCAGGAAGAGCAACTCGAACAGCAAAAAAAATCCGGGCGCTGGTTGAAGAACGGCAACAGCACTATCCGGACAAACGAGTCGAATTCTGGTGTCAGGACGAAGCACGACACGGGACGAAGAGCATCCTCAGCAAAGTCTGGATGAAGAAAGGGGAACGCCGCAGCGTTCCCCAGAGCAACGGGTATTCCTGGCTCTACATCTATGGCTTCGTTCATCCCTACACCGGACGCTGCGATCTGCTGCGGTTCGATAGTGTCGATGTCGCGTCTTTCAATGCAGCCCTAAAGCTGTTCAAAGCCCGAGTCGACCCGAACAACGAAGTCCACATCGTGCTCTATGTCGATAATGCTGGATGGCATCGCAGCAAGAAAGTGGTCTGTCCTGAAGGGATCGAACTGATGTTCTCTCTGCCCTATACACCAGAACTGATGCCCGCCGAACATCTATGGAGACCTTTGAAAGAAGGTCTGGCGAATCGGGCCTGGAACACACTGGCCGAACTTCAGGAAGCGGTCAACGCTCGCTGTACCTGGCTGATGAACCAACCTGCCCTCATCTCTTGGACCACCGGCTTCCACTGGCTCCCCAAAGCTTAATGGGAAATCTTTACTTCGAATCCGTATAACTGATACCCACAGCTTTCACAGACAAGCCTTCGGGGATTAGCGTAGGGGATTGCCGCAAGCGTTCCCCGAGAATCCAACGTCTTTAGCCATTGTGAGTGTCATTTGATAGTGGCCTGAAAGCACAGCGTGCCGACGCCAGGGCCACTGGTGGTCGCCGCTGGAATGGTACCAATAGTCTGCGAAAAGGGTGAAGTCTGAGAAATCGTGTTGCTGGTACTGCCGCCTACGCCGTACTTCAGCGTGTAGGTTGACCCACTGACCGGTTGCAGAAGGGGGCTGACCGTGTCCTGGATGGTGTAGTTACTGGCGGGCAGGTCCGAGTAGTTATTAACCGTGATGCAGTATTCCACGGTGTCGCCGGGGTTGCCGGTGGCCGTTGCTCCGGGTGTGCTCACTCTGGATGGGGTCACGTTACGCACGGTCTTGACTGGCGAGTCAACCAGAATCAGGTTGGTGGTGACGCTGGCAGGAACGCCATTATCTGCCCCCTGACTAATACCAACACCGTTGTAACGAGTAGAAGTGTAGTTTGCCGTATCGCTGACATTTCTGTTGCCAGCCACTAGCGCCTCAGCCGCAGCCAGGGTAGGCATCTTGAGGGTCACAGCCATAATGCGGTCATTGTGGTCACTGGCTCCCCAGTCAGGAAGTACCCAGGTAATTGTTCCACCAGGGCCAGCTGAAGGGGTAGTCACAGTTGCTGAACCCGTTCCGCTATAGCTGTTGGTGCTGTAATACCCATTGGTGAAGGTATCAGTGACGGTAACTCCTTTTAAGGTGTTTAAGGCTGGGATCCCGCCGCTGGAAGGATTACTGAGGGTGATAGTGTAAGTCACCAGTACGTCACTGCTTCCACTGGGCATAGAGATAACTGGCCCGGACTTTTGGATGGTTAGCGAACCAGTCTTTTTAGCGCTGTTTGTAATAGTGCAGGTAATCGTGTCACCCAGACTCACGATATCCAGCGACGGCTGAACGGTCAACGAGTATGGGCCGCTCAGGGTACCGCTGGGCAGGTTGGTCGTGGAATTGCCCTGTGTGCTGTTGACACACTGATAGGACACGTCATAGTTGGTGCTGCTCAGGGGTGTGGTTCCCCCCGCTGCCGCCTCCGTCATGGTATAGAGGGGGTAAACGATGCGCGTCCCCACTGTCCCGGAGTTATAGCCCTGGTAGCTATAGTTGGTGTCCTGCAACTGGCCGACCTGATAGGTGGCAGCCACGCCGCTGGTGGTCAGGTTTTTGGCAGTGGTATTGGGGCTGCTGAGGCTCAGCGAGACCTGGTCATTGGCTGACTTCCGGCTGAACTGCTTGACATACGACACAATAGGGGCCTTATTGACCAGATCCGCCGTGGAATCGTTGTACACCGTGCAGGTGGTCATGACGCCAAAGGGCAGGCTGGTCAAAGTAATTGGCGTTGTAGTCTGGCTGACTGCCAATTGTGAAGCAGTCCCACTCATATCAGCAGGTTTGTCGCAGTCTACGCGGCTAATCAGGTAGCCCGGGGCCGTCTCGGTGAGGCTGACGTTGTCGGGATTGGTCACGCGGCCCGGCACGGTGGACTTGATATAGGGCTGCTTGAGGGCTGCCGGCGTAATCGTGACATTCGAGGTGGTCTGGCCGGAGGCGTCGGTGGATGACGTGCCTCCAGCATTGGCAAAATCCAGTCCCACGTTGTTGAAAGCAAAAGCCTGTCCAAGTGTGCCACTGTTTTGCTGTTTCTTCAAGCACAAGTAAGACTGCGCCGTGCTGGGCAGATAAATACGCACGTCGTCAAAAAGGTCGTTCAGTTTGGCATCTGGAACGGCCGGAGCCTCGATCCGAAAAGCCCCCGTGGTCGGCAGGCCGTCGGGCAGGCGCAGGTAATACCATACCAGTTGCGCCCGGCTGTTACCTTCGCTCTGGGACGAGTTGTTGATGGCATTGTCGTTGGTCAGCGGCAGGACATTGATAGTAGACCCCAGTTTGGTACCACTACCGGAGTACAAAGTGGCATTGGTCCCCAGGGCCTGCATCACGCCTGGCGTGGTCTTGTTTCCCCAACCTTTGGTGGAGGTAAAGGTCAAAATCTTCTGGCCCGCAAAGTAGAGATTAAGTGTCCCGGCCCGGCTGCTGGATGCAGGCAGGAGTGGCCCACCGTTCTCAGCCCATACGAAACCAATTCGTAGAAACTTGATGTCACCAATGTCATAGGTTCCTGGTGTATCGGCGTAGCTGGTAATGGTACGCCCAGGTGAGGAGCCAACCGGACCGTCGGTGAAACTGACGATACTCATGCCGTACCCGGTAGCCCCACTTCCTCCATAAGACTGAGCCGTAAATCCGTCGGCAAAAGCACCACCGTTGGTAAAGTTCCAGGTGGTCGTCAGGGGAATGACGGGTGATGCTGGTTGTGCACAGTTGGCTGTCGTTTCTGCCCCTGCCGTGCCCAGTACTGCCGTAAGCCCCAGCGCCAGCCCCAGCATCAAAACAGATTTTTTATTCCGGTGGTTCATTTGGTCGCTCCGTTCAGTGTTTCGTCCAGGGTCAGGTCAAGCCGGATATAGGCCCCCTGTCTGGTGTACAGTCCGGCGGTATCGATGCCGTCGAAGCCTTTGAGGTTATAGCCCGCGGTCAGCCAGGTGCCGGGTAGTGCCTGAAACCCGGCCTCTATGCCGTAGCCGCCGATGCTGGTCTGGGTGGCGGGCTGCACCAGGGCGCGGCCCCAGGCCCCCAGCCGCAGCCGCTGAGCGACGTTGGCACTCAGGCCCAGGTAGGGCTGATAGGTCAGGCTGTCCCTGTCCTGGAGCAGCATCCGGGCGTCCACCCCGCCCCTCACGCTGAGACGCGGCTGGCGGTACTCGGCGCTGATCCCGGTAGTCAGGTTGGGGGTGCTGCCCGCCAGACTGCCGTCCAGGTAACGCAGGTAGCCCAGGCTGCTCAGGGCTGTATTGCGGTAAGCGTAGCCCAGCCCGATTCTGGTGCCGGGCGTCTGCCCGAATTGCAGGGTGGTGTCGGCGCTGACATTCAGGTGCGTGCTGAGGTCACCGCTGATTCCGGCCCGCACCACGGTGGTCAGCGGGCTGGTCAGCGACGTGTCGTAGGTCAGGTCGGTGCCCAGGCTGGCAACATAGTGGTCGGCGCTGTACATCAGATCGGCGCTGCCGCTGAGCTGGCTGGTACTGGCTCGCAGGTCACGCACATACGCCCCGCGCAGTCCCAGGCTGGTGCGGCTGCTGAGCGGCAGGCTGGTGCTCACCCCGAAGCGGGCGCGGTTGCCGCTGCCTCCCGCGTTGGGCAGATCGTAGCCGACAGCGTAGTTGGTGCGCCCCACGGTGCTGTCCAGAGTCACTGAAGTGGTGTGGCCCTCGTTCCAGACATAGTGGTCGTTGAGACCGATACGCAGGTTACGCGACAGCGGGTAACTGGCCTTGAAGTCGGTCACGGGCGAGACGTTGCCGCTCACCGGCTGGCTGTGGGTCAGCAGCGTGACCAGTTTACCGTCGTCATAGCCCACGCTGCCAATCAGGCTCACGCCCTGCTGGTCGCCGAAGGAATACTTGGCCCCAGCCCCCACGATCAGCGGTTTGAATTTGTACAGCGCCTGAGCCGCGATATTGCCCTGTCGCCCGCTCAGGCTCTGGGTATAGTCGGCGTCGGCCAGGGCCAGCACGCGGTCGGTCAGCGGGGCACTCAGTTTGGCCTTGAAGCGGGTGCCCTCGCCCTGGTCGCCCAGACCGTTATAACTGGCGTCCTGGTGGTAGGCGCTGAGGCTGGCGGTACTGCGGCTGGCATTGCTGGGGCCCCAACTGGCGCTGGCGGTGGCTTCAGCATGGATTCCACCTGCCACCAGCACCCGCGCGTCGGCCTGCACGTCAGGCGTGAAGTAATGCCCGGCCACGCCATAGGTGGTCACGCCGTCCATATGCACCAGCGCGGCCCCGACTCGGGCGTTCTCGCCGCCAGTTTCCACCTGCGCGCCGTAAGCCAGGGTGCGGTTCTGGCTGCTGCTCGCCAGGCGGTAGGTCGCCAGCACCGTCACCGGGTTCAGGTTCTCGTCTACGCGGCTGAGTGCCTGCGCCAGGGTCACGATTCCGGTCTGCGGGTCCAGGGTGTAATCCACGTTTCTGACCAGAGTGCGGCGTTCCAGTTCGGCACCAGTATCGCGGTCGGTGGTCACCACGGTCAGGCTTTCACTGTCGGGGGCGAGGTTCTCACGGCCCAGGCGCAGCAGCCGGGTGCCTTCGGGGGTCAGTGGCTGGGCGCTGACGAGGTCGCTGGGCAGCCAGGCGGCAAATCCCGAAACCCGCGTGTTGCCCCTGGTGCTGGCGCTCAGGGCCGTTATCTGCCCGGTAACGGGCACGGCAGTCACCGGCAGTCCGCTCTGGCGGTAGGCCGCCCGGAACCGGGGATGCTCGTAGGCAAAGGCGACCGGGTCAGAACCCTGGAGCGGCACGGTCTGCTGACTGCTGTCGCCAAAGGTCGCGTTGCGGTTGTTGACATCCTCGGTGCGGGGCAGACCATTTTTGTCGGCGGAGAGGTACACCTTGCCGCCCGCCAGCGGACCCTCATAGTAGGCCCGCGCCTGAATGCTGAGGTTGTCGCTGCTGAGGCCAGCACCGTTCAGGCCCCCATTCAGCCCCAGGGTGGCGCTGACCATCCCCACGCCGACCGCTGCACCCCCGGCCTGCACTTCAAAGGTGCGGTGAAACACCTGGGTATCGCGCCACAGGTCGACGCTCAGGGCCACCGGCGTGGTCTGGGGCCGCAGTTCCAGAATACCCACGCCGTCTTTCAGGGCAATCTGATAACCCGTTTCGGTTGGGCGGGCGTCGGGCTGGGTGGGTTCCAGGTTGCTCTGCACCGTCAGATAGGGCTGCTCACTGAGAATCCCGTCAGCGTCCAGCGCCTGGATGCGGACCCGGATCGGCGTGCTGCCGTCGGCTATCAGCGAAAGCGGCTCCAGCTGGTAGCTGGCCGTGGCTCCCGCGTACCTGAAAGTGGTCTGCTGGTTGCCCAGCGTAATGGTGTTGACGCCGGGGCGAATCTTGACCGCGTAGTAGTGGCGGCGCTCGGTCTGGCCGTCGGCGCTGGTCTGGCTGTCGCCCAGTTGCGTGGCCGCAATGGGCTGGCCGTTGATGGTCGGGGTCAGGTCGCTGCCCACCGGCACCTCGACCACCACGCCAATCTGGTCGCTGCGGCGCACCTGGCTGCCGTCCAGCGGCAGTTTAATGGCTCCGGGATTTTCGCTGGGGCTCTCGGCGCTCAGCGGGACTGCGCCGCCGTAGTCACTCAGGTCGGCCTGCCCACTCAGGCGCTGCCAGGCAGGGGTATTGCTGGCGGTGCTGTCGCGGGTGTCGTGTACCAGCAGGGCGGCCTGGGGCAGCGGCGGCAGCGGCGCGGTGTGCGTCACCTGATAGCTCAGCTCGGTCTGCTGCTGGCCTGCCTGCTGTGTCACCTGGGCCAGCGTGGCCGCGTCCAGCAGCCAGTAGAGCGTACCACTGGCCCCGACCAGCGGGTCAGGCAGCGCTGCCCCGTTCAGGTGGGAACTCCCAGGCTGGTAACTGCTGGCCCCGACCGGTTTCTGGGCTACCAGGTAGGTCGCCGCCGGGTACTTCTGGCCCTGAAGGTCAAAGCTCAGGCGGATGGTGCTCAGCGAGGTCACGGTGAGCGGGTTTGTGGTGGGGGCAGTGACGGGTGACAGAGTTGCAGGTGACGGGGCTGCGGCAGACACGACGGGGGAGGTGACCGGGGCCGGGCTGGCCTGCAGGGTAACTGCTCCTGGGGTCGCCTGTGCGCCGGCCTGGGCGGTCAGGACAGCGCCGAGCAGCATCAGGGCCGAAAAAGTATGTTTCATGGCTGTCCTCCCAGGGTCACGACCGGGTCGGTGACGGCGCTGGCCGGGTCACCTGACCAGTCGAAATCGTAGGTCAGCGTGGTAGTTCCGGCCTTCAGGGTGCCATCGAAGCTGTTCTGTCCATTTCCTGGCTGGCCGCGACTGCTCTGGCCCTGATTTATCCGGGCGTCGCCGGGCAGGGGATCAAGCAGCTTCAGGTGGGCGATGTCCTGCGGCGTCGTCAGCGTCAGAGTGACGTGGTAGCCGCTGCCAGTACGCACCACGGCCTTGTGGACACTCAGGCTGCCCGCAGTCAGGTCGATGTCGCGCAGGGCAGTCACGGCATTGGTGGTGTCGAGCGCGAAGTCCACAGTGGTCAGTCCCTGAACCTGCACCGTCACGGTGCCTGCGCCGCGTGGCTGTACGGGTACACTGGCCGGGTCGAGCCGCAGCGCCTGCATACCCAGCTGAACGTTGTCGAAGTGATAACGGCCCTGGGCGTCGGTCAGGGCGATGCGGCCACCGGCCAGTACCACCCGCGCCCCACTGACCCCGGTGTCGCTCTGGCCCAGTTTACCGTCGCCGTTGCGGTCCAGGAACACCGTCCCCAGAATGTCGCTCAGCGGCGCAAAGTTGAGCAGCCTGACCCTGGTAGTCGCGTGGGCACGTTTACTGGCGATAGCCGTGGCGCGAGCCTTTTCACCGTGGCCCAGCATGATCACCGTATTGACCAGGTCGCCGCTGGCTCCCGGCAACACCCGTAGTTTGTAGGTGATCTTCACGGGTGTTCCGGCGTCCAGGCGCGGCACCGGCCAGGTCAGCGAACCGTTCTGGATGGTGGGGTCGGCCAGCGGCTGGCCGTCGAGCAGGCTGCTGCCCGGAACGTACTGTAATCCGCTGGCAGGCGTGTCGGTGACCAGCACATCCACCAGGGCGCTGCTGGCTGAGGTGTTCCTGAGGGTCAGGGTGTAGGTCAGCTGGTCGCCGGGAGCCACCTGCAGGGCGTCCACACTCTTGGCGATAAAGGGAGCGGCGTTCCACACGTAAGCCGTGGCGGCGTTGCTCTCGACCGGCGTGGTGAACTCGGTGCTGGTCATGTTGAAGATGTTGCTCAGGGCCTCGTCGTCCTTGCTGCGGTCGCTGACTCTGACCTGCACGGTAAAGGTGCGCGTCTCGCCGGGCTGGAGTGTCCCTACCTGCCAGGTCACGACCTGGGTACCCACGGCCCCCGTGACCTGACCACCATTCGGGGCACTGATCAGGTCGGTGTGGGCGGGCAGGGGGTCGCTGACCGTCACATCGTTCAGCGACTGGGTGTAGGGGTTGGTCACGCTCAGGGTGTAACTCAGGGTGTCGCCGGTGGTTACGGCGTCGCTGGAGGTCCAGCCGGGGCTGCCGGGCTTGCTCACCGTCTTGACCAGTCTGGGGTACTGGCTTTCGATTCGGGCCACGCTGTCGGTGGTGGCGTTGCTGGTGCCACGTTTGCCCGCTGCGGTAATCACGGCCTGAAGTGCAGTGGTGCCGGTCTGCGGGGTGTAGCAGACCCTGACGCTGGTGCTGGCTCCGGCTTCCAGGGCGACAGGCAGGGTCAGGGTCTGGCCGCCGCTGTCGAGGTAGGTGGCGCTCGCCTGTCCCTGGGGATAGGTCACGGTCAGGGTAAAGGTATCGGCCACGTCGCCGGTGTTTTGCAGGGTGTGGTCAAAGCAGATTTGCTGGCCTATGACGGCAAAGGGTTTGCTCTGGGCGTCGGCGGCGCTGCCTTCGGGTGCACCCGCGTTGCCCAGCGGCCCCAGGGCCACGCCCGGCTGGTAGTTGACGGCCAGTTTGGCCTGGGCCTGTTCGCCGCCGCCGTAAGCCGCTTCCAGATTTGCCACGTTCACAAAGGTGCGCTTCTCGGCCTGGTCAGTGGCTTTGAGCGCAAAGGTCAGACTGGCCTGCTGACCGCTGCCCAGCGTATCTATTCTGGCCCGCACCGCCTGGACGCTGCCTGCCCCAGTGGCCGGTTCGCTGGTGCTCCAGGTCACGCCGTCGGCACTGTATTCCAGCACGCCGCTGCTGCGGGCGCTGCCGGGCACGTACTGAAGACCCTGCGCCACCTGGGCGGCCAGGGGGTCGGTCAGCAGCACATTTTTAGCGATGCCCTCGCCGTCGTTCCTGGCGGTGACCGTCACCGTGGTCTGGTCGCCGGGGCGAATGCGTTCCTGGTCGAAGGACTTGGTGACGCTCAGCACAGGGGGGGGCGTGACATTGACCCGTGCCACATTGTTGCTGTCCTGCGCCGCTCCATTGGGACACGAGGCAATCAGGTTGACGGCGGCCCAGCCGCTGCTGCCCACGTTGCTGGCGATCAGCAGCAGTGGTGCGGCGGCTCCAGCATTCAGAGTCACCGAAGTGGCTGGCGAGTCGCCCGCGTCCAGCTGGCCGTTACCGTTGCTGTCCTGGTAGACCTGCAGGCCGGGGGTAAAGGCGCTGCCAGCCTCGGTGCGACCCTGCACACTGTAGGTGGCTGGGCCGTTGCCGGTATTGACCACCTGATAGGCAAAGGTCACGCTCTGGCCCGGCAGGGCACTGGCCTGCTGGCTGGGGGCGTCCACTGTGCCGTTGGGGGTCACCACGACGCTGCACACGGAATTGACCGTTACGGGGGCTACGGGCGAGTTGACGACCCTGGCCGAGCCTCCCAGCAGGTACGACGCGCTGGCCTGATTGTTGATGACTGTTCCGGCGCCAGCGGCCTGGGCTGTCGCCAGGGCTGGAAGCAGCAGCAAGGGCAGTAGAAACTTGGACGTCATGAGGTTCTCCTTGAAAACGCCGGGCCAGAAACAAACGCGGGCGGGAACAGCGGTCTATTCACTCAAATGTGAAGGGGAAATACGGTTTCTGATGTTGGAACTACGCGGCTGCAAAAAAGGACACAGGATTGAAAAGGAGAGGCGCGTCCCAGGAAAAGGGAGCGGGAGGAACGCGCCTGGTGGGAGCAGGAAGCCTGGCCTTCTCAGCCGGGCCTCCTGCCCGCGCGGGCTTACTTGACCGTGCCCGTCAGGGTGATGGTCAGGACTGCGCCCGCCGGAAACACGTCATTGCTGTCGATGGTGCCGTCGGGGGTGCCGTTGCTGGCGAGGTTGTTGTCCACCGCCACTTCCACCTTGGTGGTGCTGGCGTCCACGGTGGGGGCCGCGCTGCTCCAGGCTCCGCCGTTGATGCGGTAGAGCACCGTGCCAGTCACGCCGCTGCCGCTGGCGGTAGCTGTCAGGGTGTTGGGGGTCACGAAGCCGCTCGTGCCGAACAGGTTGCTGGCGGTGTAGGCCACGCTGTTGGAGGCAGTACCAGCGCCTGTGCTGGGGTCGGCGACAATCAGGCCGTAAATGCTGGTGTTGTAATTGTTGGTGGCTGTGATGGTGTAGGTGAGGGAAGCGCCGGGGTTGGCAGTTGTGGGGTTCACAGTCTTGGTCACGGTCAGGCCGCTGCCGCTCACAGCACCGACCGTCACGGTGTCGGTGTTGAACTGCTTAACCGTACCGCTGTAGGTGCCGGTGACCTGCTGGTTGATGGTGTAGGTGCCAGCCGGCGTGGCGCTGGGCACCGTGACGATGGCGTAGACGGTCTGCTCTGCACCGGGCTGGATGGTGCCGGTGGCAGGCAGAGCCGTAGCAGCCGTGACGGTAGCGCAGTCGGCGGCGCTCATGACTCCGGCGGTAGTGGTTGCCGTGGGAAGGCTGGCGACGTACTTGATGCTGCCGCCGGTGGTGGTGCTGGCCGTCAGGTTGTACGCCTCGGCGTAGGTGCCGGTGTTTGCGACGTCCATCGGGTAGACGACACAGGTGATGACCGACGGCGTAACCAGGGTCACGTCGCGGGCTGCTGGGTCAACACCAGCCGTGCTGCCGTTGCTGTTGCCGAAAGTCACGTTGGGGGGCATAACCACGAAGTTCTCGGGGCCAGCACCGTTGACCGTGACCGGTACAGTAATAGGCGTGGTCTTGGCATCAGTGCTTTCGCTATCGGGGTAGGTGACGACTGTGTTGTAGTTGGCTGTGCTGTTGGCGGGGACGGTCAGGCTGGGCCCAGTGGTGCCGCCGGTCAACGGGGTGCCGCTGGCATCTGTGAAGGTCACGGTGGTGCCTTCAGCGGGGGTACCGGGGTTCCCAGTAAATACGCCGGTTGTGGGGTTATAGGTGTAGTTGGGTCCAGGATTCAGCACGTAGCTGGTGTCCACGGGGTTGGGGTTGCCCACCGTGCCGGTCATGGTGACCGTGTCGTCGGTGGTATTGGTATCTGCCTTGGGGAAGGCGTACTGGTTGTTGCCGTCGACCACAACAGGGGTGCTGCCGCCAGGGCCAGTCGGGGAGGTGTAACCGGGGCCGGTGCTGTTCCCAGGGGTGCTCGGGTTGGTATTGGTCGGGCCGCCCGTGCCAGGGGTGGGGACCGTAACGGGCGTCGTGGGGGGCGTGATGACGCTGCCGTCATTAGGGTTGGTGTCGGGGCCGCCCAGCACCGGGGTGTTGGTGGTTACCGTGGTCTTGTTGACGTTGTCGGTATCGGCCAGCGCCTGACCAGTAACGTCCATAGTGGTCGGGGCAGTTGCCAGCTGTGTGTTGCCGGCGTCTACAGCGCTCTTGGTGTAGTTGATGCTTACGCCTACAGGATTGGTGAAGTAGTTGCCTGCCGTGGCCGGAGCTGTGAAGGTTTCTGCCAGGTTGAGGGTAGCGCCAGGAGCAATGGTAGCCGTAGTGGTAGTCGAGGTAGGCGTGCTGCCTGCGGCAACCGTAGTCACAGCTGTACCGTTCAGGTTGACCGTGGTAATAGCACTGCTGCCCGTGCCATAGGTCGCGCCGATATTGACCTGAATAAAGGTGTTCCCAGTGTTGGTGATGATGTAGTTGTTGTAGTTCACGGGTGCGCCAGTCGCCACTGTGCTGCTCAGTGCGGGGGCTGCTTCAGTTCCACCTGCTGGGCCAGGGGTGATGGTGTAAGAGGGAATCGGGTTGACCGTCGTGGTCGCTACGGTGGAATTGGTGGTCTGGCTGGCCCCGCCGACGGTAAAGGTGGCGTTGGCCTGGTTGATAATGCTCGTTCCGGCCAGGGTAGCGGCTCCCGCATTTCCGACAGCCAGAGCAACCGCCAGCAGCATCAGTTTCTTGAAATTCATAATTTCTCCTTCAACTTCCGGAGCGGCGTAGCGTCCGGTCTGAGGTGACACAGGGAACCATTCCCTGGTGCGAGTTGGCGAAACCCCTGTTTCTGCCTATCTCAATTCAGAATTCTATACCCGGTGCAATAACTTTGACCTTACACTGGACTTCACTGCTGTTACTTACTGGGATACGCTAATGAGTTTAGGACCTGATGGAAGACTTATTCCATTCTCATGAGTGATACAGGTTCTGGGGAACTCAGATGGAGATCATCCGATTTTGGGTATGCACAAGGTGTTCCCCCGCTTTCACCACGTTATTGATACTTACCTCACCCAAAAATATGTGAATTATGAGCGAAAAAACTTTAGGACTTGAAGGGATTTAAGTCGGGCCGCTAGATGTCACGGTGATTATGACTAAGCTTGATGTCCCCCCCATTCGGGTGTAATTGCCGGTAAGGATTGATTGCACTCGACTTGTGGATGGCGCTTCCCCGAAAGCAGTTGTTTCCCGGTGGACTGGATTCGGCCCTTTCTAATCTGTTGCATATAGGGTGCCCACAAAAAATTCAGGCTCATATACCAGGTTTCGGGGAGACGAGGTCAGGAGCAGGGAAAGCAGTGGGCCGAGAAGGGATTAACCTCGTAGACGCAAGTTATGCATGAT
This sequence comes from Deinococcus sp., assembly GCA_018260275.1. Classification (GTDB taxonomy): domain Bacteria; phylum Deinococcota; class Deinococci; order Deinococcales; family Deinococcaceae; genus Deinococcus. Next base: position 585 of record JAGLBK010000030.1, on the reverse strand, counting down.
CTGGAAGAAGCCAAAGTAAAGCGGTCAGGTAAGTAGCTGCCGGGTGTAGAAATCATTATATCGCCATTCCCCAGGTCGCACCGCCGACAGCACGCCGCAAATCCTCCTTGGTCTCGAAATGACGCTCCTGAAGGTCATGGTATTTGAGTTGCCGCCATTCACCCTCCATCAGATTGAGTTCGGGACTATACGGGGGTAGATAAACCACGATGAGGCCACGCTTTTTCCAGTTTTCCTTTTCCTCAAAGACGGCGTTACACGTATGAATACTGGCACGGTCAGCAAAGACAATCGTTGGGCAAGCCGGGTCGGCTTGCTCCGCTAGCGTCTCAATGAACTTTTTCGTGTCCTGGCCGCTGGTATTACCCTCAATCTCCCTGTAGTGCACCTCGCCACTGATGGAGTCCACACAGCCCATAAGGTTGAGCCGTGCGGTGATGCCACGAGCTTTGCTCGTCGGCACTTCCATCGGATGCCCGACTTCACGCCAGGTATATGTATTCGGTTGGGTCAGCCAGATGGCCGCTTCATCAAGGAAGAGGAGTTTCAGCCACCCTTCAGAAGCCCCTTTTTTGCGACTTCAAG
>JAGLBK010000309.1 GCA_018260275.1 Deinococcus sp. | reverse complement strand
CATCTGCTGACGGGTGAGGAGTCGTGGCTTCCAAACCTCAGACATGTCCAGAGTTTACAATTCGACAACAACTTTCCACGTTATCAATAGTTCAGTTTTGGGGTGTACACGAAACAAACGGAATCCGGTTTACCAGTCGCCTTCCAGCGTGACCCGCGCCGTTCCCGCCAGGGTCTGACCCGGTTGCAGGGTTCGCATGTCTACCCCGCCCACACCCCGCGCCGCCAGGTTGAAGGCGTCGGTAGCGTGCGTCACGGGTTCCAGCGCCAGCGAGCCGTCTGGGGCGGTGAACACGATCAGGTGCGAGTACACGTTGTCGGCGGTAATCGTCAGCGCCCGCACGCCCCAGTCGAGCCGCGCGGTGCCGTCCCAGGCGGTATAACCCCGGTCTATGGTGCGCTCACCGACGGCGTGGGGCGTGCGGTAGTCCTCCTCGGGGCGCAGCGGGCGCGGGCCAGCCGTGGGCAGCATCCGCTCATCGGTGTCGTAGGCCAGGCCAGCGCCGAAGCCGAGTAGTGGATCGAGCTTTTTACCATCCGGGCCATCCTGTTTGCGGTGGTAGTACGGGTGCAGGCCCAGCCCGGCAGGCATTTCACTGCTGTCCACGTTGGTCAGCGTGACAGTGGTGTCGAAATGCGGCCCGCTCAGGCGGTATTCGATCAGGGCGGTAAACGCCCAGGGCCAGTTGATGTCGGCAAAGTCCTGGCTGTTGAAGCTGCACACCAGCACGCCGTCGCCCTTGGGCCTGACCTGCCAGGGGCGGTTGCGGACGTCACCGTGCTGCGCGAGACCGTCTTTGGTGTTGACCCGGAGCTGAATCTCGCGGCCCTGAAACGTAAAATGCGCGTCGCGGATGCGGTTGCTGTACGGCAGCAGCGAAAAGCTGGCGCACTGGCTGCTGGTCTGTACGTTCGCCAGGTCTACCGGGCGCATGACCGGGCGGCCCGAGGCGGCTTTCAGGTTCAGGATGCTGGCTCCTAGATCGGGCAGGACGTCCAGAGTGTAAAACTCGTTGCTGAGGCGCTCGATCCGGTGCGTCATGGCTTGCCTCCTACAGCGGCGGGGCGATCAGCGGCAGGGCGATTGCGGGTCGCCTCATACAGCAAAATCCCGGCGGCCACCGAGGCGTTCAGGCTCTGTACCTGCCCGCGCGTCGGAATTTTCACCAGGGCGTCACACTTTTCGCGCACCAGCCGCCGCAGGCCCTCGCCTTCCGCGCCGATCACCAGCGCCAGCTTGCCAGAAAAATCGGTTTTGGCTGCGTCCTGGGCCGCCTCGCCCGCCGCGCCATACACCCAGACGTTTTCCTGCTTGAGCTGGTCGATCAGCCGGGGTAGGTTCTTGGTCTGGGCCACCGGCAGATAACTGGTCGCGCCCGCCGCCGTCTTGGCGACCACCGGCGAAAGCGGAGCGCTGCGGCGTTCCTCGACGACCACGCCGTGCGCCCCAAGCACCTCGGCGCTGCGGATAATAGCCCCAAAGTTGCGCGGGTCGGTAATGCCGTCGAGCAGCACGATCAACAGGTCCTCGTGCCTTTCCTCGGCACGGTCCAGAATGTCATCCACACTGGCCCAGGCGAGGTCCTCGACTTCGGCCACAATGCCCTGGTGCGCGGTGGTGCCGACCAGTTGGTCCATTTCGATGCGCGAGGTCCAGCGCACCAGAACGTCGAGTTCCTTGACCTCACGCACAAAGGCTTCCTCGACCCCTTTGGCAAGCAGCACTTCACTGACGCGCCCCTCACGCAGGGCTTCGAGTACGGGATTCCGGCCATAGAGCAACATAAGAGCAGTCTAGGTCAAGCTACACGAAGAGAGCACTTCTGGCCGCCGCTTCCCGCCTGCTGAAACCCCAATGCTGAAATCTCAGTCCGGCTGGAGTTTATTTGCCTTTCTTCGGCAGCACCCGGCTTTTGAGCCAGACGGCCAGATCGTCCACGGCCAGCGGCGGCGTAAGCGCGTAGCCCTGCGCGGCGTCACAGCCCAGGTCACGCAGCACGTCGAGCTGGGAATAGGTTTCGACCCCCACCGCCGTAACCGTCAGGCCCAGGCTGTGCGCCAGGCTGATGGTTCCCTGCACCAGCTTCAGCGATTTCTCGTCGCCGGGAAGGCGGGCGGTCAGCGTCGGGTGCAGTTTCAGGCCGCTGAGGGGAAAGCGGGTCAGGGCGGTCAGGCTGCTATTGCCGTCGCCAAAATCGTCCACGATCAGGCGGCTGCCCTTCGAGCGCAGGCTTTCGAGCACTTCCAGGGTTTCGCTGCTGTGGTCGAGCAG
>JAGLBK010000308.1 GCA_018260275.1 Deinococcus sp. | reverse complement strand
TTACGGCCATGATGACGGCGCTGGCGTGGTGGCTTCTGGGGGGCCGTCCTTAAATTTTCCAGCGTTCAGACAAGCGGGCGTCCTCCGGGGCGCTCTTTTGTTCTTAGACCTTCTGAGAAAGTCATAAATGACGGGTCGGGACTGGAAATCATTGAGGCGAAATACCGTAGTAGGCCCTTAAACATGGGCGGTTTCTGCCCTTAGACCTTTGGACTCTTTGACCGACCTCGCTGCCGACTTTCGCAGGAGGGCCCCATTGTGTGCCTGCTTCCTGGCCTTGATCTGGCTCCGTGGACAGAGTTCTGTCAGCCGTTTCACCGCTATTCTGGAAAGGTGAGTCTTCAACTCAATCTGGCGGCCCTGACCGAGGGCGAGCTGCTGTCGCTGTTCGGGGCACAGGAGCTTCAGCGGCGCCTGCCGGAAATCAGCCGTGCCCGCCTGGAAGGTCACGCGCTGCCCGGCCCGGCGATTCCCGCAGTGGCGATTCCCACAGTGCTGCCGGGTGAACCCGCACCGGACCAGCCAGGGCAACTCTGGGGAGCCACCCCCGAGCAGAGCCGCGCCCTGAGCGTGCTGGAAGCCGAATTGCTGAACCTGGGCGCAGAGCGGGGCAACGTCTACCGCTTGCCGGGCGACGACCTGCTGATCCGGGCCTATACGCTGGGAGACGTGGCCCTCGCCGTTCACTGGAACGAGGGGCAGGGTACGGCCCGCACCGTGCAGCCCCGGCTGCGGCTGCTGACGTGGCTGCGTGACCGGGCCAGCGGTCTGGCCTGTGTCCTGACGACCGATGCCCAGACCCAGCCTGTCCCGTCCCCGAGTGAGGAGATGGATGTTCACCAGCACCCTGGGGCCAGCCCCGCAGACCTGCTGAAGCTGCATCAGCAGTATGTGCTGCGGCTTGGGCGGGCGCAGAAATTACCGGAAGGTGGCTGGCTGGCCGTATGGCAGGCGGCGCACGACCTGAATCTGACCGCCTGGGAACGCCGGGGCGCAGTGATAGCAACGGACTGATGAAAGCGGCAGCTCATCTGGGGAAACTCCTGCCCACCCGGATTTTGTCCCCTAGCCTGGAATGGTGGCAAGGCGAGGCGGCGGTCAGTGGCCTTCGAGACTTGAGCAAGCAAGCCCGGGTCCTTATCGCCCAGACTTCAGCCGAGCGCCTTCAATGCACGTTCCAGCAGCGTTGCGGGCGTACTGGATTCACTGATCGCCAGCGTGGTCACATCCGTTTCTGCCCTGGTCGGACGCTCCAGCGTCGCCAGTTGAGACGCCAGCAGACCGGCGCCCGCGTAATGCCCCTGACGCTCAAGCAGGCGTGCCTGGAGCACCTCTTCCGGCAGGTCCAGAAAAATGAAGCGCACCGGCCCGGCCCGCAGCACGTCGCGGTAGGTCTGCTTGAGGGCGGAGCAGGCCAGCACCACCCGCGTCCGCGCCTGCAATTCGGCGGCCAGCCTTGCCGGCCACGGGGCGCGGTCGGCGTCGGTGAGAGCCTCGCCCCGGGCCATCCGCGCCCGCGCCTGCGGGGTGTGAAAGTCGTCGGCGTCCAGAAACTCGGCCTGTAAAGAAGCGGCCAGCTCACGCCCGAGCGTAGTTTTTCCACTGCCCGCAACGTCCATCACGACAATTTTTGCTGCGCTGGTCTGCGGCACCCTGTTATATGGATTCCGTCCAATTCCCCCATATCCGGAACAACGCCGGATACGGGTACATTTCCCGAAATCCATACTTTTTCCTCCTCCTTCCAGTCGGATTTCATCCCCCATGTCGGGGGATTCAATCGGAATCGGTATTAGTCTAAGGAATGCCACAACTCGATGCCAGCCAGACGGCCCAACTTCTGCCCTACCCCGCCCTGGTCGCGGCACTGGAACAGGCCGTGCTGGACTATGCCAGCGGCACCATCGTCTGCCCGGAACGGCTGGTGGTCGCCATGCCGGGCGGCCTGCTGCTCTCGATGCCCGCCACCGCCCCCGACGTGACCATCCACAAACTGCTGACCATCTGCGGCGGTAATCCGGCGCTGGGCCTGCCGACCATTCAGGGCGAGGTCACGGCCTATGACCCGCACAACGGCCAGAAACTGCTGGCGCTGGACGCCCCCACGGCCACCGCCCGGCGCACCGCCGCCATCTCGATGCTGGGCATTCGCGCCTTGCACGGCCAGCCGCGTGAAATCGTGCTGATCGGCACCGGGGCGCAGGCCGCCGGACACGCCGAAGCCGTCGCCGCCGTCTTTCCGGAGGCCCGGTTGTGGGTCAAGGGAAGTGCCCTGCCCAGGGCCGAGGCGTTCTGCCA
>JAGLBK010000307.1 GCA_018260275.1 Deinococcus sp. | reverse complement strand
CAACGGCAAGACCGCCACCGACCGTTTTCAGGTCACGTCCGGCATGGTGGGCGACTGGCAGGTCATGATCCGCGTGCTGCCCACCACCAAGCAGTACAGCAACGCCATTCGCTACTCGTTCCGCCTGAACGACAAGCCCACCACGGCGGTCGTCGGCGGCTTTACCCCACCCGAGAACATCAAGATTCAGAATCAGTTGCTGGTCGATGTCGTGGACCCGCAGGGCCGCCCGATCTCCGGCGCGACGTATGGGCTGGTCGGTGACAACAGCGTGCGCCCGATTCTGCCGCAGGGCTGGGTGCCGGTGAGCAGCAGCGTTATCGAGGGCAAGGGCAGGGTCGTGTCGCCCACCCAGATCGATTACACGCCCGGCTACAACAAGCTGCGGTTCGTGGCGCGGCCTCCCAGTGGGCAGCTCGCCGTGGACTCGGTGGCGATTTACGGCAACCAGCGCATTCCCCTGACTGGCGTGCCCTTTCAGGTCAACGGGCAGACCCTGACCACGCCCACCACCATTCCGCTGGCCCCCGGCGATTACCCCCTCCAGGCCACGCCGATTCCGGGCAGCAGCTTTACCGCGCCGCAACCGGGCCACGTCAGTGACGGCGCGACCGGCAAGGTCACCATCGAGTACAACGTGATGACCGAGATCAATCTGGTCACCTCGCCCGATCTGCTCAACGCCTGCGACGTGACCCAGCTGACCGCCACCGCCAAGACCGACTTTCCGTACAAGCTGCCCGCCCGCCTCAAGATCAACCTGCCGAGCGGCTGGACAAGCGACTACCCGCTGGAGCTGCCCGGTGATTTCAGTGCCGGAAACCCGCTGCGCCTCAAGGCTCCGGTGCGCGTCTGCCGCACCGATACCGCCGACGCGGTGCTCGACCCCATCGACCTGCACACCACCGGCACGGCCCGCGTGCGTGCGCCGGGCGGCTCGAACGTCAGCCGCAACGTGCAGGGCGGGGCACGCGCCACACTCTCTAAGGACATTCAGCCGTCCACGCAGGGCCAGGGCTACACCGTGACCCTGACGCTGACCGTCGACAGCACCCTGGAAAACGTCCAGATCGGCGATCCGCTGCCCACGGGCGGCAATACCCCGGCGGTGCGCGGCCCCATTCAGGTGCAGGGGCCGAGCCTCGCCAACGTCAGCCCGCGCATCGAGGGCGACCGGATCGTGCTGGGGCGCGTGATTCCGGGCACCTACACCTTTACCTACAACCTGTTCAGCGACCAGCCCGCCGACCGCGTGGTCACTGCGCCCGACATCACCTGGTAAGCCCTTTTCTTCGTCTGACTGCGCCGCCGTCCTGTTCACCTCCGGTCGGCGGTGTCTGGCATCTCCACCTTTTGATGGAGCACATCTGTTCCTCAGCGGAGTAGAATAGGGGTATGAAACGCCTGCTCATCCCTGCTCTGCCGCTCCTGCTGGCGGCGTGTGGGTCGTTGAGTCCGGCTCCGACGGTGGGAGAACTGCTCGACGCCCCCACGACCCTCAACGTGACCGGCAAGGTGCTGACGGCCCAGGCCGCGCCGACCCTCAGCGGCAACGTGTTCAGCGTGCGGGTCAAGGTGCAGACGCCCAAAAGTGCCCTGCCCAGCCTCAACGTCACCAACCTGTACGTCGTGACCAATGACGGCGTCTGGAGTACGGCTGTAGACCGGGCCTCGCAGTGGAAGTGCGGCGCGAGTTGCGCCTTCGCGGTAGGCCGTGGCCCCGCCGAGGGCCTGCAGAGCGGCGATGGCGTGCAGGTCGTGCTGGGGCTGCGCGACGCCCAGGGCCGCACCTTCCTGCTGCGCGACGCTCAGGTCAAAGTCAAGTAACACCTTCGCCTCTTTAGAGCGTGTTTATAAAGGGTAGGGAAGTTTTTTGATATGCGATGAAGACGCGATTTTGACCCTCGCCCCTTGTGGGAGAGGGCCTCGCGTAGCGAGGGGTGAGGGGGCGACGCGGCAAATTTTAACGGCCCACACGACGAAATATCAATGGGGTGTGTTTGTAGGGAAAACTTTATAAACACGCTCTTGGAGCCTGTCCGGACAGTACTGGGGAGTTTGGATTTTACGGCCTTGGGAAAGCATCTGCGTTACCCCCTCGCTTCGCGCTCTACGAGTCCCAGCCTTTGCAAACAGCTCTAACGTGTCCCCCGCAAGGGTGGAGGGGCTAAAAACCTCGCATTCATCGGGCCGTACATGTGCCAAAACTGTACTGTCCTGAATCTAGGAGAGACTTTTCGCCACCACCCAGCCCGCAAGGGGAGAGGGAGAAAACCGTGTCGTGGACACTACATCCCATCCAACATCCACAACTTT
>JAGLBK010000306.1 GCA_018260275.1 Deinococcus sp. | reverse complement strand
CCGCCCCATTTCGCTGCTCAGGTCGCCGCCCGTGCTGCTCGCCAGGGCCACCACGCCGCCCCCGCGCACGTTCACGATGGCCGCGCCCTCCCCCACCCCGGCGGGACGCGGGCCGGTCACACCCTCGCCCGTGACGCGCTGAGTCAGGGCCGCCTGTGCCGCGCCGTCGATGGTCAGGACCAGGCGCCCCACCCGGCGCGGGTCTATGCCGCCGGTCAGCAGTTCGCGGCGTACGAGGGCTTGCAGCGCCCAGACGGGTTCAGGCTGGTTGCGGTAGGCCGGGTTGCGCGAGGCGCTCACGACGCGCTGATCGGCCCCGTCCCCGGCGTACTCGACCCGCCACAGGCGCGGCTGGGTCTGTTCGGCAGCGGCGGCGGCGAGTTCCCCGGCGGTAATCAGCCCGTGGTCACGCAGAATCCGCAGGGTCAGCAGTTGCTGCTGGCGCATCCAGCGAAAGCGGGCGGTCGCCAGTTCGGGCGGCGTGTCGGTCGCCACCAGATACTTGCCCGGCGAGGGCAGCAGCCCGACCAGAAAGGCGCTCTGGGCCAGCGTCAGGTCGGCGGGCTCTACCCCGAAGACCGTGCGCGAGGCGTCGTAAATTCCCTTGCGCTGGCCGATGCCCAGCCACGGCAGGCTGTTGACGCTCATGGCGAGGACCGCGCCCCGGCCATATTTCAGCGTGACCAGCGGGGCCAGCACCAGTTCGCTGGCCTTGCGCGTCAGGACCAGCAGCGGGTTCCTGCGCCCGGTGTCGTAGTCGAAATGGCCCGCCAGCACACTGTTTTTAAGCAGCTGCTGCGTGATCGTGCTGCCGCCCGCGCCACTGAGCAGGGCGCCCGGCAAGCGGCCCAGGTCCACACCGGGATGGGTGAAAAACCGCACGTCCTCCTTGGCGACGTAAGCCAGCAAAAAATAGCGCGAGATGGCCGACAGCGGTACGCTGAGCGACTCACGGCAGGGTACGGCGTTCGGAATTCCTCCCTCACGGCAATGGTCGATCACGCCCAGCGGTGCGCCGCCCCGGTCCTGCACCTCGATGGGCAGCAGCTCGGTTCTGAGGTTCCAGGCCCGCGTAAACGCCCCGGTACTGGCGGCCCCGGCTATGCCCAGCAGCATGGTCGCCAGGGTCAGGCCGCCCACGCCCGCCAGCGCCGCCCGCAGCACACGCCGCAGCGTCCAGGGTGCAGGCTGGCGCACGAAGGGGGAGCGGGGCCAGCGGTTTTGCCAGGGCCAGCCACCCCAGGGACCGCGGCGCAGTGGGGTGCGGGTCAATGCATCACGTCCGACACGCCCGCCGCCGCCGTGCGGAACTGCGCGTCGCGCCAGAGCTGATTGACCAGCCCGGTTCCGCCGACCAGCAGCACCACGACCGTGCCCAGCACCGCCAGGGCCGTGACGGCGGTGGCCCAGGACGAACGCGGACCTGCTGACCGGACCGGGCGGGTACGCGGGCGCGGGGCTTTGGGAGAGGGGGCCGAAGGCGGTCCAGACAACGGCGCAGGCAAACTAGGCAGACCCGACGAATAAGGCCGGGGCTTACGGACAAAACTCATGCGGGCAGTCTAGGAGGCGCAGATGAGACAGGCGACAGAGTTTTGGTTGAGGAGGGACTAGTCGCCTCGCCCCTCAACCCGGCCTCAGTGGTGCCAAACAGTCTCTCATACGAGATTAAAATGATTCAGACACATTCCGCGTTGGTCACACGCCCCCTCACCCTTCCGCCGCTTTGCGGCTCCCTCCCTCTCCCGCAAGGGGCGAGGGTAAAAAGGAAAGAGGTGGTGATGTGTACGAGTTTTTTTAATCCCGTATCATCCTCCGAAATGGAACAACTTTGACAGCCTCAGCACACGATGAATGCGAGGTTTTTAGCTCCTCCCCCCTTGCGGGGGAGGCTGGGAGGGGGGTAACGCGGAGTGCATCGCAGTAGCCAAATTCTGTCTTATGGATACTAGCCCCAACCCGGCTGGGAAGAAAGAGCAGCGCGGCACTAAGCGCAGATGACCGCTGTTTGAGCGGGCTGGCAAGGCGGATAGGGAGGGCGGCAGGACTGTAAAAGCTAATCCGTGCCCAGCAAGGCCCGCAGTCCGCCCAGACAGGTCGTGCGGTAGGCGTCCAGGTCAGGCTGCTCGTCGGTCAGGAACTGCACGCTGAGGCCCTCGACCAGTGCCCGCAGCTGCCGCGCCCGCGCCTCGGCCTGCGCGGGGCCGCCCAGCCGCGCCAGTTCCAGATCCAGCGCGAGACGCTCACGCATGAACTGCCGCTGCACCTCCATCAGTTCGGGGTCGCGGGTGGCCGCCGCCAGAAAATCGAGTGACACGGTGTAAAAGCGCCGGGTACTGTCGAGGGTATAAAAC
>JAGLBK010000305.1 GCA_018260275.1 Deinococcus sp. | reverse complement strand
TAATGTGGACGCCTACAGCCGTGAAGCCGACCTGCGCCTGAGCCGGAATGACCGTTCCGGGGCACTTGAGGCGTATCAGAATGCCTTGAAGCTTGCTCCCAAGAACGCCCGCATACGCACCAACCTGGCCGCTCTGCGTCTGGCGATGGGTCAAACGGCCCAGGCCGGACAGGACGCGGCGCTGGCCCTCAAGTCCTCGCCGGACAAACCCACCCAGGCCCGCGCCCAGTTCGTTCAGGGAGTGTCGCTGTACCGCAGCGGGCAGTATGCCCAGGCCAAAGCCCTGCTCAATGCCAGCGCCCTGAATGCCCCCAGCGCCGATACCACCCTCTGGCTGGGGCTGGCGAACTACGCCCTGAAGGATTACCCTTCGGCGGTCGCGGCCCTCAGCGAAAGCATCAAGCTGAAGCCAAGCGTGACCGCGCGGCAGAACCTGGCCTCGGCGCTCCTGGCCGCAGGCCGTTATCCGGAAGCCGAAACCGTCCTCAAGGGTCTGGTCACCGACAACGCCAAGAGTGGCGAGACCTGGTATCTGCTCGGACTGGCCCAGCGCGGTCAGATGCGCGCCGAAGATGCCCGGGCGTCGTGGAAAACGGCCGCCAACCTGGGGGATGTCCGCGCGAAGGAGGCCCTTAAGTGAGCGGGGCAAGGCCACAGTCGCGCCCCCCACAACGCTGGCCCGACATCATGATCGGCGTCCTGACCCTCGCGCTGCTCGGCGGTTTCGGGACGCTGCTGCTCGGCCAGCGCAAGCCCGCCCCAGTAGCCGTTACCCCGCCACCAGTCAGCACCGCGATTCCGGCTTCTCCCGGCACTGTACCAGCCCCGGCGACACCTAAGCCCCAGCCTGCTCCGGTGGCTCACCCGGTGACACAGACGCCACAAACACCAGCACCAGCTTCACAGCCCCAGTCAGCTTCGGCACAGTCTGCACAATCATCCCAGTCGGCCCAGTCGACACAGACGCCAGCAACCCCAGCCACCGCCGCGCCTGCCACGAATTCGGCCCCAGCGGCAAGCACATCAGCGCAGACCCACGTTCCTGCACAGGCTCCGGCGGCCAGCACTTCACAGAGCGCCAAGGACAGTGCGGCACCAACTACGATTACGCCAAGCAAGCCGCAACCGGCTCCAGTCGCGCCTGTGACGGCTTCCAAGCCAGCAGAAACCAGCGACACGGCGGTCAAAGCCTCACCGAAACCGGCTGAGACAGCGACTCCCCAGACCACTACAGCCCAGACCACGACGTCTCAGACCACCGTCGACCAGAATACGGTGGCCCAGACCAGCGCAATTCCGCCTGTTCCAGTCGCGCCTCCGGTCAAACCGATCACGCCACCAGTGCTGCCCAAGCCCGTTCCCGTAGTCAAGGCACCACAGGCCAAGACAGCACAGACCCAGCCAACAAAGACGCAGCCGACGACCAAAACCAACGACAAGACGGCTACCACGACCCCGGCGGCAGCGAAGACGCCAGTCCCAGCGACGGCGGCCAAAACGGCGACCACCCCACCAGCCACCAAAGCGCCGCCCATTCCGGCCACGCCCGCCGTGGCTCCCCGGGGCGGGGGCGCGGTCGCCACCAGCGAAAACCGTATTCCGCGCCGCAGCGATTACCGCATCAGCCTGGGCAGCTTCGGCACGCGCGGCACGGCTGAAAACCAGACGGCAGGGGTGGGCGCACTGGGCTACCGGGTCCATCCTATCGATCTGGGCACCCAGTACGTCGCGCAGGTCGGTCCCTTCGCCGACGAAGCGACGGCGCGCCGGGCACTGGCCGATATTCAGCGGGCTTACCCCAACGCGGTGCTCTTTCAGCCCATATCTGAGACGAAGACCACCACCGCCACGGCCCCGAGCACCGCTCCGGACAACACCGACACTGCCGCTGCGCCGACCCGCCGCTCCCGGCGCAGCGCACGTACGGCAGAAACCCAGATTCCTGACCGTACCGCGACCAGCAGCGACAGCGCCGTCAAGCGCACGGCAAGTGCGCCCAGCGGGCCGACCTACCTGCAAGTCGGGTCGTTCAAGTATGTCGAAAGTGCCCAGAAACTTGTCACTGTTCTGCGCGACAACAACTTCGCGCCCACCGTGAACAATCCTCCGGACAGTAGAACGACGGTGCTCGTCGGCCCCTATAGCGGCGACGCCTTGCTGCGTGCCGAAGCCCGCCTCGACAGTGCCGGACTCGGGCATTTCCGCGTCAAGTAATCATGGCCGACATTCCCACCGCCGCCATCAGCCGTCTGGTCACGTACCTGCGCATTCTTGAGCAGCTCGAAGCTCAGGATGTCAGCCGCACCAGCAGTAACGACCTGGCCGAACGTGCCAATGTGACGCCTTTTCAGGTGCGT
>JAGLBK010000304.1 GCA_018260275.1 Deinococcus sp. | reverse complement strand
TGGTCGCCAGGTCATTCTTGACGGCCCCGCTGAAGGTCACGGGTTCCACCTTGCTGCCGTGCCGCTCCTGCGCCTGCTCAGCGAGCTGCATTCCCAGCCCGGTGGCGTCGATACAGGCCCGCGTCACCGAGGGCAGCACCGCGTCCAGGCGCTCGGCCTGATGTGCGAACCGTGCGCCTTGGAGTCGTTCCAGCATTCGCGTCCAGTACACGTCGCCCACCCGTTCCAGCAGCCACAGCACTGTCAGGTCGCGGCGGCGGCCAATGTCCACGCCCAGATACCGCTCGGAGCCTCTGAGCAGGTCACGCAGGTCGTAGTTGAGGGTCGCCAGCTTGTCTTCGGCCCGGCCAATCAGGTCGTAGGACAGGAAGGCCGTGGCCTCGTCCAGGAACTCGCAGAGGTATTCCTGAATCCACATTTCATCGTCATCCAGGCCCGCCTTGAGTTCTTCGGGGTCAACGGGAAGGCCCTGCTCTACAGCGTCGTAAATGGTGACCTTGTGGCGGCTCCAGACCGCTTGCCCGCTGGTGCGTTCGCCCTTGCCTTCCCACAACTCATAGAACTTGTTGTTGCGCCCGTTGGGAGTGGAAATCACCCGGATTTTGTAGTCCGGGCGGCGGGTGATGATGGGGTAAAGCGCTCCCCAGATGGCCCTGGAATCCTTGTGGAAGCCGAATTCGTCCAGCAGCACGTTCCCGCTGTAGCCACGCGCCGTGTCGGGGTTGGCAGGCAGGAAGATGTGGCGGGAGCCGTTGGGCAGCCGAAGCTGGTACTCGGTCACCCGTTCGCCGGAGTCGGTCTTGAACCAGCCGTCAATCTCTTCGGCGGCCTGGCGGTAGGCGGCTAGGTGCTTCTTGGCGGTGTTGGCGAGTTCCAGCGCCTGGCGCTCACCGCGAGAGAGATAGACCCAGGTCGTTTGTCTCTCAAGGGAGTCGTCCACCGCTTCCAGCGTGGTGCTGAAGCTCTTGCCCGACTGACGGGACATCAGGCCAATTTTGAAGCGGCTCCGGTCTTGAACCCAGCGCCGCTGGTAGGGCAGCAGAATGGCCCCCGGCGCGGTCACACGGCACCCGGCAGAGGTTCCACGTCGCTGAGGCCGTAGAGGTCGCGGCGGATGGCCGCCAAGGTTTCCGCGTCCAGTCCCTTAGCCTTGGCAGTCTCTGTAATCTTCTTGTCGGCCTCGGCCAGCTTCTCCTTACTGAAATGCAGCTCGGCCTTCTTGACCTTCAGCAAGGCTTCCACGGCACGCACACCCGCGCCCAGTGCCCCCTTAGCGTTCAGGTCAAGGTCGTCCACCTTATCAAGCGCCCGCATCCACTTGTTCAGCAGGATGTTCATGGCGGCCTGTTCCATCCCCAGCGTCTGGCCCGTGGCCTGGGCAATCGCCTCCACCTGGCGCTGCGCCTCAATCGCACCCAGCACGTCTGGCATCAGGTGGTCTGATTTGTGCCGCGACAGGCCCGCTTTGCTGATGACCAGCCCATGCGCCGACGCCCAGTCCACAATCTGGTCATAGCTCAGGCGTTCGCCATCGTCATCGGTCTCTTTGCCCATCAGCCGCAGGTCTATTTCTTGCCGCAGTTGGCTGCTGCACACCTTGCACTTGGGCCGCATCAGGGCGCTGTAGTCGTACTGGTCGGACATCTCGCCCCCCTTACTTTGGCGTTTCCACAGGCCCAGGTTGGGAAAACACCATCGGGAAAATAGACCTCCTGCGAAAGTCATGCCGCGCTGGCAACGGTGCGGTTACACACCGCCGCAATGAGATTAACGCGTAAGGAGAAGCGCCGCCTCCGGTGACGGTAAATGTCCTTCAGGACGCGGAAAATCTTCAGACACCGAATGACATGCTCGACCCGCAGGCGGGTCGACGCCAGTTCCCGGTTCTGCTGACGCTGTTCAGGGGTCAGGGGCGCGTTCTTCGTCGCTTTGTGAGGTGTCACCGAGTGACCGTGGTGTCGCCGAATGCCCTGGTAGCCGGCGTCGCCGATCAGCGGCGTCTTTGGATGGATCTGGACGCCCGACTGCCGGAACAGGGTGAGGTCATGCATGGATCCGAAGGCGGTGGCGACGCACAGGATCAAGCGGGTAGACACGTCGATCATGACCTGCGTTTTCAGGGTGTGTCGTTTCTTCTTGCCGCTGTACCAGCGGCGTTGCTTGCTGGTGGGCCGCTCACAGGGGGTTTCGGTGGCATCCACGGCGATGATCTGAAAGACGTCCTTTTCCTGTTTGAGGCTCTTGCGGCCAGGAAGTCGGAACGTTCCGCTCCCGATCAGGGCGGTTTCGACGCGTTCCACCGTGCGCTGCACAGTGGTTTCGTGAATGTTCCAGTCGTGGCCGAGGTGAGCAAAAGTGCGGT
>JAGLBK010000303.1 GCA_018260275.1 Deinococcus sp. | reverse complement strand
TGTAGCGGCCCCCGCCGCTGTTCCGGCGACTCCTATTCCGGCCAAAGCTCCGGCGGCTGTCCCGGCAACTGCGCCTGTCCCAGCTGCTCCTGCCCCGGCCACTCCCGTCCCGGCTGCTCCTGCCCCCGCTACCAAATAAACTTTCAGTACGTTCTGGGACGCTCCCGGCGGTGGGGCGTCCCATTTTCCTGTCACATAATTTCGGGGTCGCTGACCCCCTGCGCCAGTTCCATACTGGGCAGGGCAGGCGAGACCCAGGGATTTCCGCGCAGCACGAAACGCCACGGAAGGTTGCGGCCTTCCTTGATGCCGACCCGCGCCGTGACCAGCACCTGCTCTTCCGGGACAGGGGTTTCGGGCAGCAGCAGGTGAAGTGCGGGGCTGTCGGCCCGCGTGTGGCTGATTTTCATGGGGTCCAGGCTCAGCGCGTAGACCAGTTTGGCCGGGCCGTTGGTCAGGTCGCGTTCGCGGGTCACGGGGCGGTAGTCCAGCATTCTGCCCACGCCTTCTTGCGGCTCGATGGCGCGAATCAGCACGCTGGCCGCGATTCCCTCGGCGCGGCAGCTGACCTGTAGCAGCGGGTGCCCGTGGGCGGTCCAGAACAGCCAGTGGCCCGGCGCAATCGCCATTTCCGCGCTGCGGGCGGCGTGAAAGCGTCCGGCGGTGCAGGCCGGGTCGCGCGGGCAGTCGTAAGCCTCGACCTCGACCAGTTTGCCGCTCAGGCGCTGGCCTTCAGGCGTGATCCGCACCAGCGTGCCGCCAAGCAGTCTGCGGGCCAGTCGCACCGGGTCGGCATCGAAAAAGTCGGGTGGGAGGCTCATAGCGTGGAATTGCGCTTGAAAGTCATCCACAGCCAACCGACCGCCACCGCAGTTAAGAGAATCAGTGACCACTGATCCAGTGGACGGCCCGCCATCTGATCGGAGACCAGCCGCGCTGCAAAATCCAGGGCTAGGCTCAGGGTAAAAGCCTGTGCGGCTTTTTGTCGCTGAGGCGCCGTTGATTTGCCGGGTTGGATGATCCAGAAGCTATAAAGCAGCAGCGGAATTTCCAGCAGGAGAACGCTGTAACCTTCCCAGCCAAGATATTGACCGTGTGGTAGGCCGACGGAACTCTGTGGCCCGTCCAGTAGTTTCAAAAAGAGCATAAAAGCCCGCAGAAATAACAGCAGCAGCCAGGGGTCTTGGCCGAACTGTATGCGCCGCGCCGCCTGTACCTCTGGCGCACCGTTCAGGCCAAAACGGTCATTCTGGGTCATATCAGATACTACGTCGCCAGGCTCGGTTCTGTTCCGCTACCGGGCAACCTCTACGTTTTCTGAACGCTTCATCAGCTTCAAAGGGTTAGGCTGGTTCCAATTCAATCAACGGAGGAAAACATCATGATGGATATTTTTAATGCGCTCGGCGGAATGGACACGGCACAGCAGCAGCTCAGCCAGCAACTCGGCACTGACCCACAGCAGACCGCTTCGGCCCTGGAGGCGGCGGTGCCCCTGCTGCTGGGGGCCATCACCCGTAACGCGACCACCCCGGACGGCGCAGCGGCCCTCGACAACGCGCTGAACGACCATAGCGGCGATACCCTGGGACTGTTTCAGCAGGGCCAGTTGCCCGACATGACCACCGGCCAGGGCATCCTGGGCCACGTTTTCGGCAGCCAGCAGAATTCCGCCGTCAACGCCGTCGCGCAGCGTGCAGGCATCAGCCCGCAACTCGCCATGCAAATTCTGATGATTGCCGCGCCGCTGGTCATGAACTATCTGGCCCGTCAGCGCGGCGGTCAGAGCCAGAGTGGTGGGATGGGGGGCGGCCTCGGCAGCGTGCTGGGCAGCGTCCTCGGTGGGAACATGGGCGGCAATATGGGGGGCGGCATGGGCGGCGGCCTGGGAAGCATTCTCGGCAGTGTGCTCGGTGGGAACATGGGCGGCGGTCTGGGGGGCATGCTGGGCGGAATGCTCGGCGGCGGCCAGCAGCAGCAGGCGCAGGTGCCTACGCAGCAGGGCTACGCGCAGCCCGACTACCAGCAGCAGGGCAACGTGCAGAGCGGCGGCAGCATGTTCCCTGGCTACACCGATAACAGCGGTATGAGCAACGTGATGAACACGGGCCAGCAGCAGCCCCAGCAGCAGGGCGGCGGCCTGCTCGGCACGCTGGAAAGTGCCCTGGGCGGCGGCAACTCGAACGCCCTGGAAGACCTGATTGGGATGTTCGGCGGCAAGCGCTGAGCTCAGGGCCCGAGAAAATCCCCGGTAGCCTGAGCGCACCGGGGATTTTTACGTTTGTGTTTTGCTGTGTTGCCGTGTTTATTGATAACGCGGAAAGTTGTTGTCGAATTGTAAACTCTGGACATGTCTGAGGTTTGGAAGCCA
>JAGLBK010000302.1 GCA_018260275.1 Deinococcus sp. | reverse complement strand
GCACGCGTGCTGGTCACCCTGATTCACCAGCTGCGCCGCACCGGGAAGGAAACGGGGGTCGCCAGCCTGTGCATCGGCGGCGGCATGGGCATTGCGATGGTCATTCGCGCCCGCTGACCCTGCTTTCTTCCCGATTCTCAAGAAAACGGGAAGGCAGACGGGCGTGCAGCGGCCCACACTGGTCCTATGGACAATGAAAAGGAACTGATCGGCCAGACTGGAGCCGTGACCGGAGTCGAGACGCCCGATCCCAAGGAAGGCGACCCCAGCACCATTTACCTGACGACCCCGCCCGAGGACCGGGTAGGCGCCAGGGACCAGAGCACCTACCAGCCTGTGGACGTGCCCGGCCCCCAGGAAGTGACTGGACAGTTCGACCAGCTGGCGACCCGCGACCCCCAGGCCATGGAGCAGCGGCTTCAGACCCCGGAATACGCTGGGGCGGAAGGCAGCGGCCTGGTCGGCGGCCCCAGTGTGCTGGACGCGGTCATGCCCAGCGCGGGACTGGGGGTCGCGGGCGGGGCTGGCCTGGTCGGTGGGCCGCTACTGGGCAACGCCGACCAGAATCCGGGCTACACGCCCCCCAGCAAAATGGCCCCGCCGCACATCAGTGAGGCCCCGGCAGGACGGCCCGATGAAGACGCCGCCCGGGTTGAAAATGGCGACGTGAACCGCAAGGACAGCCTGTAAACTGCAAACGAATGGCCCGCAGACGGACAGGGCGGCTGGCCTCCCAATGACTGGGGGAACTGGCCGCCGCTTTTTTGGTGGATTTACTTGCGTTTACAGGGGAAATACGTACAGCACGCCGTCTTCGACTTCGGTCCCAAAAATCTTGACGGGCTTAACGGCGGGTAGGGTCTTGGCTTTGCCGGTCGCCAGCTCGAATTTGGCCCCGTGTTTCTCGCAGGTGATTCGCCCGTCGCTCACGTCGCCGCCCAGCAGGGGGAAATCCTTGTGGGTGCAGTTGTTGCGGAGCGCATAGAACTGCCCCTCGTGGTTGACCACCAGCACGCTGACTCCGGCCACTTCCACCGCGCCCTGGTAGCCCCCGGGCAGTTCTGTCACCGGGCCGACTTTGACTCGCTCGCTCACGTCTGGCAGTGTAAACCAACCCCAGGCCACAGGGCTGCCGGACACCGTAAATTGGGGCATGGACCGTGAACAGGCTTACCGGCTGATGGTTGAGCACACCCCCTCCGAATCGCTTCAGCGCCACATGCTGAATGTCGAGGCAGCCATGCGCTGGTACGCGCGGCAGTGGGGTGAGGACGAAGAACAGTACGCCGTGGCGGGCCTGCTGCACGACTTCGACTATGAGTTGCACCCCAGGGAGCACCCGGCCTGGGGCGTGGCTTACCTGCGCGAACATACCGACACCGCCCCCGAAATTCTGGACGCGATCATGGGTCACGCCGCCTACACGGGTACGCCGCGAACCACCAGGCTCTCGCATACGCTGTTTGCCGTGGATGAACTGACCGGACTGGTGCAGGCTTCGGCCCTGGTGCGCCCGGATAAGGATGTCAGACAGGTCGAGCTTTCCAGCCTGAAAAAGCGCTTCAAAAACAGGGCTTTTGCAGCTGGGGTCAACCGCGAAGAAGTCGAGCAGGGAGCCCACGAACTGGGCGTGGACCTTGAGCAGCACATGCAGAATGTGCTCAGTGCCATGCAGCAGATGGCCTGAAGCTGACTCATTTCTGATGCTAAACTTCAGATCACACAAGCGTCACATAAAGAACCTTAGGTCTTGTTCTCAGCGTCGCCGCCCTTCAAAGCTCCACAATCCGAAGAGTCTTAGATCTGCACTCGACAGAACAGTGACCATCCCGAGCTTCATTTTAAGGAGAATCAACCATGACCAACATGAATAAAGTTTTGCTGGCTCTGTCCCTGAGCATCGCTGCCCCCACCGCCTACGCCGCCGCGCCTACCCCTGGCTACGTGCAGGTGCAGACCGCTGGCACCACCGACACCACCCCTGGCAAGGCGGACGGAGCCGCTGAGAAGGCTGCCGCCACTGGGCAGGCTGTTGACAACACCAAGGCTGCTGTCAACAACACCGTTGACCCCAACCACGACGGCGTGGTCGACAGTAACAACAACGGTGTGGCCGATACTCGCGAGTTCCCCTGGGGCCTGCTGGGTCTGCTGGGCCTGTTCGGTCTGATGGGTCGTAACCGTCCCGCTCCTGTCGTGACCACCACGGGCACGACAGTCGGTACTGACCGCCGCTAAACCTTTGCGTTGAAGGGCAGCCTCCCTGCGTCGGAGGCTGCCTTTCTTGCTTTGGCACAGGGCTAGAGAGCGGCTTAAAATTTCATTAGCTATAAAAATCAAATCCCCCGCACTGGGCGGGGGATTTTCTTTGGTGGATCGTGT
>JAGLBK010000301.1 GCA_018260275.1 Deinococcus sp. | reverse complement strand
GAAACACTGTGTCGGACGATGATTTGCAAGGTAGGAGCTTCTGTCTGCTTTCCGTTGTCCCCTAGCACTCGAGGTTTTGAACGGAACTTCAGATTTTCACGTTCGTTTCCTGCTTTCCGGTCTACTCAGCCCGAACTGCTCGGCTCAGTCTGCTCAACCCAGTGTGCTCAGCGGGTGCCGAAGTCTTCGACCCAGTAGGTGCCGTAGCTGCTGCCGGGCTTATAGACGTAGCCGATGCCCACTTCTTTAAGTGCGGGGTCCATCATGGTTTCACAGTGGCTGGGGCTGTCGAGCCATCCCTGGGTCACGCTGCCCACGCCGTAGCCTGCCGCGATGTTCTCGCCCAGTTCGGTCCAGTTGGTGTATCCGGCGGCTTCGGCGCGGTCGCTGATGGTCTTGCCGTCAGGGGTCACGTGGCTGAAGAAGTTGCGGGTCGCCATATCCAGGGCGTTGGCGCGGGCCGCAGAGGCCAGGTAGCCGTTCCAGGTCACGGGGCCGACGGCGGGCATGTGCTTGCCGCCACAGTCACGGGCCACGGCGCGGGCCGCGTTCAGTTCGTTGAGAATCTGGAGTTCTTCGGCGGTTTTGGTCTGGTCGCCAGCGCTCTGGGCCTGGGCCGTGGTGTTGTTGCTGGTCGTGGTGACGCTGCTCACGTTCTTGTTGGTGCTGGCGGGGCTGGTCGCGGTGGTGTTGTTGTTGCTAGCAGTGCTGTTGCTGGGGGTGCTGGTGCCGCCGCAGGAGGCGAGGGCGAGGACGGGGAGAAGCAGGAAGGGGAGGAATTTCTTTTGCATGAGGGTTTCCTTTTGCCACCGCGCTGGGTGGCTCTGAAGTGACCAAAGCTTAAAAAAAACCCCCTGACCAGCAATTGACAGAGGGTGTTGATTAACGGCCCCCAATTGCTGTTGGGCCGCTGTAAGACTTTCTCCTGCGTCTCAGACGTACTTTTTTGATTTCGGGACTCTGCTGTTGCCTGGGAAATCGGGGGCTGACAGGGCTTTGGCGGGGTTAGCGATGCAAAAAAGTAGTCTCGGGGTGTATAGTGCGGCCTATGCATTTCAGTATTCAGCGTTACGAACGCATTATTCTGGCTGTAATAGCATTCTGATGTATAAATTAAGACCCTGTTCCCGGCCTGTAAGATTTGTCTGTCCAGCCATCGCCGAATGCCGCGCGTGCCTGAGCTGGACGCATTATTTCCCTCTCTGGGCAAGGTGTGATTTTAGGTTCTGAGTCTTAAGGACTGCGCCTCTGTGTTCCTGGCCCGGAGCTTGCCTGACCCGTAAATGGAACGGTCCCGTCGTCCCGCTCTGTAAGGAGTGGTGTACTTGTCAATAAGAGGTAAGGAGGCTGCTGGACCCGTCCGGTTTGTTCCATCTAGCCTGGCTTGGGTGTAAGCACAGACGTCTCCTCGACTGTTCAGGTGCCCTGACGGTGGGGGCCGCGTGCCGACTTCTTCTCTATGGCCTGGGCGTGCGCTGTTTGAACACGGTATACGCCGCTCGCTGACTTTTGCCGGAAGTCTAAAAATGCCCTGCCAGAGTCGTTTAGAGCAAATTTCATAATTACGCCATTTGGAGAATCCCACCCCAAACGGCTTCTTGACCAAAGCGGCACCCATGAAGGGGCCTGGTCGTACTCGTATGGGGCCTGTCCGCCCGCTCGGCATAAAAAGCCACAAACGATGTGGGCTTTTTATGCAAACTGCTTTAAGGTGCAACAAAAATGTAAGTTGCAGCTCTCTATACTGGCCCCAGGATTCTGCACTTTGGTGTTTTCCGAAGCTGGCAGAACAGCACTGTCCCGAGGTCCTTCATAATGACGAATTCCGTTTACCACATGATTGTGCAGGCCCTGACCACCAGTGTTTCCGCACGCGCGGCCGAGATCATGCTTCAGGCCGCCCTCAAGGAAAAAGGCCTGAATGCGGCCGAAATCACGCCCGAGCAGATGCAGGGCGTCCTGTCGGGGCCGCTGAAAACGCGCCTCTCTGCCGCCCTGCCCCCCGCCCGTGCCCAGGCCGAACTGATGGCCCTGTCCAAGCTGCTTGAGCGCCAGTTTCCCAAAGCCCCCACTCTGTTTACGGATGTGGGTTCTTTCGCCTCCTGGGACGACACGCTGATCTCACCGATCAACCCGGCGCATGATGGCGATGAGCTGAGCGCCGACGACTTTGAATTCGATGATCCCGAATTCAGCACTGGACTCTCACTGCGGACGTTCGACCTCACCACCGAAGTCGGTCAGGAGGAGATCATCAAGCACCTCGGGCGGATGCAGGGGGTGCAGGGCGTGCTGGTATCGCTGTCCAGCGGCGAGGTGCTGCGCGTCAAGGCCATGCGTGACGCCAAGGGCCTCAGTGCCGTGATCGCGGCGACGGCTATGCTGTTCCAGAAACGGAAC
>JAGLBK010000300.1 GCA_018260275.1 Deinococcus sp. | reverse complement strand
AGCCCAGCCGGGCCTGGGTCAGTTCGGCGTCGCGCTGGGCGAGCAGCAGCAGGCCCGCCACGGTGGCCGCGTGTTCGGCGGCTCGCAGCGCCAGCTGGTCCAGCGCCCCCGCCATCCACACGCCGCCACTGCGTTCGCCCCGCAGCACGATAGGCACCAGGGTGCCGCCCGCCACGGGCCGGGGCATGGTACCGGCCCGTCCCAGCGCAGTGCGGGCCTGCGATGGCGTGGGCATACCAGGCAGCGCGGGCGTCAGCGGCGCACCCTCGGCGCTGAGGATAAGCGCGGCCAGCCCGAGGTTTTCGGTCAAGGTACTGGTCACGTCGGCCAGGTTGCCGCTGAGGGCAGCGCGGGTCAGGGCGCGGTGCAGCTTTTCACTGCGGCGCAGTTCACGGCCATGTTCGCGCAGAATCTGGTTGTGGACTTCCAGCACCACCCGCACGAAGGGGCGGTCCCAGGGAAGTTCCAGCGCCGGGATGCCTGCCTGTTCAAGCAGTTCGGCCACCTCTGCCGGAAAGTGTGGGAGGTATTTGGGCACGGCCAGGACCACCGCCGCAGGTTCGCAGGCGGCCAGGAGCCTGCCGAATGCCAGCTGCTCCTGCCGTTCGCGGGGCCACGCCACGCCAGTAGTCAGCAGCAGCATGCCTGGGATGACCCAGTTCTGAACCTCGGTCATATCCACCAGATGCGCCACCTGAATAGGTCGGGCGAGGTCGGCCTGATTGCGGCGTTCAAGGCCGCTACAGGCTGGGAGACTGAACAGCTGCGCTACGTCCACCCCGGCAGTCTAGCCCTTTGCTGGTGAAATGTGCCCAAAAAAGCGGCCGTTTTATTGTCAGTCCTGCACAACAGAATGTTTCAGCCGCCTCACTAAACTTTCGGAGTCTGGACTTCACGGCAACCACGCTTTACGAGACTGCATTTCACGGTTCGGGGGAGTGGGTACGTTCTTCTTTTCACGGGTGGGCGGAGGTCAATTATGCAAGAGGGACAAATCGCTCCGGCAGCCAGCAAAATGGGCCTGTGGGGAACGGTCATGGTGATTTATTTCATCGTGGCTGGCGGCGCTTTCGGGGTAGAGGGCCTGATTTCGGGCAGTGCGCCGGGCATGGGCCTGATTCTGGTGCTCATTACCCCCTTTATCTGGAGTATTCCCACCGTGCTGATGGTCGTTGAGCTTTCGACGGCCATGCCCGTCGAGGGCGGGTATTACATCTGGGTCAAGCGGGCGCTGGGCCAATTCTGGGGATTCGTGCAGGGCTGGATTGTCTGGCTGTACGGCCTGGTCATCGCGGCCAGTTATACCGCGCTGTTCACCGATTATTTCAGCAGCTTTCTCAAGATTGCCTTTGGCATCGGCATGCTGGATGAGAACAAATTGCTGCGCTGGGCGGTGGCCCTTATTCTGATTGGCATTCTGTCGTACCTCAACATTCGCGGCGCAAAAAGCGTGGGCGACAGCAGCAAGGTCTTCGCGGCGATGGTGTTTATTCCGTTTATCGTGATGATTGTGCTGGCGGCCATCAGATACGCGGCGCATCCGTTTGTGTTCTGGCTGCCGCTGACGCCGCCGCATACCGGCATGATGGGCGCGTTCGGTCTGGGACTTTTTATCGTGATGTACAACTACCTCGGCTGGGACGGTATCAGTACCGTGTTAGAAGAAATCGAAAATCCGCTGAAGGTCATTCCCAAGGCGATGCTGATTGCGGTTCCGCTGGTTATCGTCGGGTACGTGTTGCCGGTCATCGCGGGCCTGACTGCCGGGGTCGACTACACCAAGTGGGGCGATACCGTCTTTTTCCCGGAACTCGCCAGCGCCATCGGAGGCCGTTGGCTGGGTATCTGGGTCTCCCTGGGTGGAATGTTCTGCGCGATGGGCCTGTTCAACGCCATGATTTTGTCTAACAGCCGCATTCCTTTCGTGTTCGCCGCCGACAAGTACCTGCCGAGCCGCTATGTGGAGCGCCACCCCAGATACGGCACGCCTTACCGCGCCATCTGGCTCAGCGCTGTTATTTACGCCGCGCTGGCTGTCGGTCCCTTCAAAACCCTGGCCGTTACCACGGTACTGCTGTACGGGATCAGTCTGCTGATGCAGTTTATCGCCCTGATTGTGCTGCGGGTCAAAGTACCTGAAATGCCGCGTCCCTTCCGCATTCCTGGTGGGCTGCCGGGCGTTCTGATTACCGCGCTGTTTCCCACCGCTATTATCGTGCTGGCAGTACGCGGCACTTTAGTGGACCAGGGAAGCAGTTTTCTCAAGCTGGCCGGGCTGCTGCTGCTTTCGGCGCCGCTGGCCTACTTTTTGCTGAGCCGCTTTTTCAAAAAAGGCCAGCCGGACGTGCTGAGCCATACCTCAAGCGCTTTGGATACCGACCTGTAGTGGGCGGCCAAGTTTATCTTTAGACCAACCGAGCGAG
>JAGLBK010000002.1 GCA_018260275.1 Deinococcus sp. | reverse complement strand
TGACACGCTTAAAATAATCATCTCGTATCTCGTTCACGCTTCGTTGTCATGCATCGCGCCTCAACCGAGGCTCAGAAACAATACAGGCCCACGCAAATTCTGTCAACCCCTGCGAACCAATAGCCTCTTAACGCAGCCTGTAGTCAAAGCCCTGAGGGGAGGAAAATATTGCCCTGGACGTCATTAAATTCGGTGCATGAAGGCGATCGAAGAATTGACCAGAACCGAATTTGCCAGCAGGTAAGTGGAGTATTGTGTAGGCATATGTCACTCGTCGTGCTGGTTACGGTTCCTCCCGAACGTGCGCCGGAAATGGCCCGCACCATAATTGCGGAGCGCTTGGCTGGTTGCGTCAATATCCTGCCAGGTGTGCAAAGCGTGTACCGCTGGGAAGGCGAAATTGCCGAAGACCCGGAAGTGCTGCTATTGATTAAGACCACGGGCGAAAAATATCCCGACCTGGAAAAGCGCCTGAAGGAACTGCATACCTACGAGGTGCCCGAAATCATCGCGCTGCCTTTTGACCGGGCGCTGCCCGAATTCCAGACGTGGCTGCGGGAATCGCTTGAAAGCGACCATTGACCGTTTGACTGACGAGCGACACACACAGCAAACGTCCCTTGTTTATTGCGCCTGGGCCACTAGTCTGAGCGTATGAAAATCAACGCCATGCAGACCGGGGCTTTTCTGGCCGCCCTTGCCGTTGCCCTGGGCGCTTTCGGGGCACACGCCCTGAAAACCAGACTCGACCCGCAAATGCTTGCCAACTTTGAAACCGGGGTGCGCTATCAGATGTACGCGGCGCTGGCCCTGATGATTCTGAGCACCCAGGCCGGACAGACCCGCGCTCCGGCCTTCCTGCTCTCCGGGGCCATTCTTTTCAGTGCGTCGCTTTACCTGCTCTCGCTGACTGGCGTAAAAATGCTGGGGGCGATCACGCCTATAGGCGGCGTGCTGCTAATCGTGGGACTGGTGCTGGCAGCACTGGACGCGGGCAAAATTTAAGACTCAGCGCCCGGAGTGGCCCTCACTGAAACGTCCCAGACGATCGGCAGCGTTCTGTAGCACTTCGGGGGGCTGGACCAGGGCAAAGCGCACAAAACCTTCCCCACGTGCGCCGAACGCCCGCCCAGGACTGACCAGCACCCCGATCTGCTCGGCGGCCTGTACCGCGAACTGCACACTGTCGGTTAGGCCCGGCACCCTGGCCCAGGCATACATGCTGGCTTCCGGCAACTGGACTTCCCAGCCGATGTTTCGCAGGGCAGGCACCAGGGCGTCCCGGCGGGTCTGGAACACGTCTGCTCCGGCGCGGCCCACTTCGTGCGGCAGGCTGAGGGCGAGGGCGGCGGCCCGCTGAATACCCAGGTACGGGTGAAAATCGGTGGCTCCCTTGACGCGGGCCAGGGCGGCAATGGCTCTGGCATCCCCGGCAGCAAAGCCCACGCGGAAGCCGCCCATGTGGTGGGTTTTGGAGAGCGAATGCAGTTCGACCACGCCGGACAGACCCGTTTGCAGGGCGCTGGGAGCGCGGTAATCGCCAAAAGTCAGGTCGGCGTAGGGGTGATCGTGAATGAGCAGCACGCCGTGTGCGCGGCACCAGACCGCCGCCTGCTGAAAAAACTGGAGGTCGGCCACCGCTGAGGTCGGATTGTTGGGGTAATTGAGCAGCAGAACGCGCGGTCTGACTTCCAGATTCACGCCGTTCAGATCGGGCAAGAAGCCGTTTTCCGGCAGCAGTGGCAACGTGACCACATTCAGTCCGGCAACGGCTGCCGCGCCCCAGTAAGGGGGGTAGCATGGGTCAGGAAGCAGCAAAGTATCGCCCGGATCGGTCACGGCCAGCAGCAGGTGGGCCAGCCCTTCCTGTGCGCCGATCAGCGGCAAAAGCTCGGTATCGGCGTTCAGGCGTACCCCAAAACGGCGCTGCATATAACTGGCCGCCGCGTCGCGCAGGGGAGCCGTGTCTGAAAAGAGGGGGTAGCGGTAGGTCGCGGGGTCCAGCACCGCTTCCCACAGCGCCTCCAGCACGGCCTGGGGCGGGTGCAGATCGCTGCTGCCGATGCTGAGGTCGATGATATTGAGGCCCCGGCCCAGCGCCCGCGACTTGGCGGCGTCCATCAGAGAGAACACGCTGCCCGGAACATTCGCCGCCCGCTGGGAAGACCACATGAACGCAGTTTAGCGCCGTAAGGCTGGCGAACCAGCCATAAAAAAGGCTGAGCGGCTCTAGAGCAGCTTGCATAATTACGCCATTTGTGGAACCCCACCCCAAACGGCTCCATTATTCCAGCTGCTCATTAAAAGTCACTCGCTCCACTCAGCATAAAAGGCCACAAAAAACGTGGCCTTTTTATGCAAACTGATCTAATGCCTGCCCAGCCTTCGAAACGGCGCAGTCTTCAAGTCTGCTGAAAGGCTATTCGCCGCCTTCCGCCTTCGCCACGTCGCGCGGCGCAGCGGGAATGACCAGCCCGTCCGGTTTGCCGTCCTTGAATCCAGGGCCGAGCAGGTCCACCGTCTGGTGGTCGGGCATGATGTCGCCCTTGAGACCCTTGCCCGCCAGCACCGGCACAAACTCGGCCATGACACCGACTTCACCATGGACCAGCCAGACGTGCGGGTTGCCGGTGGTACTCAGGAAGGCCAGCAGGTCGTCCTGGTCGGCGTGGGCCGAGAACCCACCGATGGTATGGACCTTGGCCCGCACGGCAATATCCTCGCCCATGATCCGCACCGACTCGGCCCCCGCCACGATCTTGCCGCCCAGGCTGGTCGGGGACTGGTAGCTGACGATGATCAGGTTGGTGCTGGGCTTCCAGAGGTTGTGCTTGAGGTGATGCTGAATGCGCCCGCCGGTCATCATGCCGTTGCCCGCCATGATGATCGCGGGGCCGTCGTACTTGTTCAGGCGCTGCGACTCGGCGCTGGTCGGCACCACGTGCAGGGTACTGGGGCGGAAGGGGTCTTCGCCGCCGCGCAGAGCGTCACGCACCTGTGGAATCAGTTCGTCGCCGTACTCGAAGTATTCGTTGGTGGCGCGGGTCGCCATCGGGGAATCGAGAAACACCGGAATGCGCGGCACTTCCCCGGCGTCCATCAGCCCTTTGAGGGTGTACAGGATGACCTGGGCACGTTCGATGGCAAAACTGGGAATCAGGATTTTGCCGTTCGAGCGCACACTGTCGCGCAGAGCCTCGCTAAATTCCCCGAGGGTCGCGGCCCAGGGCTTGTGGGTGCGGTTAGCATAGGTCGTTTCGATAACCACCGCGTCTACCACGGGCGGCGGCGTGAAGTCGAGTTGCAGGCCACTTTCGCGGTTGCCCAGGTCGCCCGACATCAGCAGGCGGCCATCCGGCGACTCGATCAGCAGGTAAGCGCTGCCCAGGATGTGCCCGGCCCGCTGCGGCGTGACGCGGATTCCGGCGACGGTTTCGGTCTTGCCGAATTCCAGCCTGGGGCGCAGCAGCGCCAGCGTGCGGTGAATGTCGGCTTCCTCGTAAAGCGGCGGGGGCACTTCCTCGTCGGCCTTACCCTGGCGGCGGGCGTGGCGTAAATCCTGCTTGTACCCCTCGACCTGAAGGCGGGCCGAGTCGAGCAGCACCGTTTCGGCCAGGGCAGCGGTGGGCGGCGTGCAGTACACCGCGCCCCCGAAACCGCGCTTGACCAGCAGCGGCAGGCGGCCCACATGGTCAAGGTGAGCGTGCGTCAGGATAACGGCGTCGAGTTCCGCCGGGTCAAAAGGAAAGGTCTCGTAGTTGCGTTTTTCCAGGTCATCGCCGCCCTGGAACATGCCGCAGTCCACCAGAATCTTCTTGTTGCCCAGCGTAAGCAGGTGCATGCTGCCCGTCACCGTCATGGCCGCCCCGAAACTCTGCATTTGCATGAGCCGAGTCTAGTACGGCGCTGTCAGCGTGAGCACAGCCACACTTCAGAGCCTCTTGATGTTCTGACCGTGACCTTACGTGACCGGTGTAGCCTATAGGCATGACCCTGAACTCCGGCGGCTTTCAGCGCATTCTGGTGGGCGTGGACTTTTCTGCCGCGTCGCAGTACATGCTGGATCTGGTGCGCCAGCGTTTTCCCGGTGCCGCCGTGCGCCTGGCCCACGTGACCGACGCCCGCGTGACTGCTACGCCCGACCTACTCGGCGGCGTGACCCCGGTTATTCCCGACGTGCAGCTGATGAACACACTTGAACATGCCGATGCCCAGCGCCTCAGTGCCCTGGCCCGGCCCGGCGAGGAGACTGAGCTGCTGGTAGGCGACCCGGTTACAGGCGTACTAGACGCGGCGCGGAGGTGGGCGGCCGACCTGATCGTGGTGGGCAGCCATAGCCAGGGCGCGGTAGAGCACTTTTTTCTGGGCAGCAGCGCCGAGAAGGTCGTGGCCCGCAGCCCCATTCCGGTGCTGACCGTGCGCGTGCCGGAGCGCGGATGAAAGTCGGGGTTGTGGGAGCCGGGCTGGTCGGCGCGACCGCCGCCTACGCTATGACCCTGCGTGACTCGTGCAGCGAGCTCGTGCTGGTCGACAAGGACGTTAAGCGGGCCAGGGCCGAGGCCCAGGACATCGCCCACGCCAGCCCGATCAGCCACGGGGCGCGGGTCAGTAGCGGCAACTACGCCAGCCTGGAGGGGAGCAAAGTTGTGGTGATCGCCGCCGGAGCCAACCAGCAGCCCGGCGAGAGCCGCCTAGACCTCCTCGCCAAGAACGCCGCCATCTTCCGCGAACTGATTGCGCAGATCACCCAGGCCGCGCCCGACGCCGTGCTGCTGATCGCCACCAACCCGGTCGATATCCTGACCCAGCTGACCGTGCAACTGGCCCCAGGAAGCGCGGTGCTGGGGTCGGGCACGGTGCTCGACAGCGCCCGTTTCCGGCACCTGATGGCGCAGCACGCCGGGGTCGACGCCACCCACGTTCACGGCTACGTGCTGGGCGAACACGGCGACAGCGAAGTGATGGCCTGGAGTACCGCGACGGTGGCCGGGCTGCCGATCGAGCACTTTATGAAAGAGCGTGGGCGCCAGTGGACGGCTGACATCCGGAGCGAGATCGAAGCGGGTACCCGCGACGCCGCCGCCGCGATCATCGAGGGCAAGCGGGCCACCTACTACGGCATCGGGGCGGCGCTGGCCCGCATCGTCGAGCGCATCGTGGGAGACCGCCGCGCCGTGCTGACCGTCAGTGCCCCCACCCCCGAATTCGGCGTGTGCCTGAGCCTGCCGCGCATAGTGGGCGCGGGCGGCGTGCAGGACACCGTCATGCCCAACCTGACCAAAGAAGAAAAGCAGGCGCTCAAAGCGAGTGCCGGGGTGCTGAAGAAAGCGGTGTCCAGCCTCTGATTCCTAGCCCGGCCCTCTCCCGACCCTGACCGGGTCGCCGCGACTTGACGCACAATACGGCCATGCTCACGACCATCTACGGCCACCCTCGCCCACTCGACTGGCTCTGTCTCGCGCCGCACCCCGACGACGCCGAGATCGGCGCGGGCGGCACCCTGATCAAACTGGCCCGCGCCGGAAAAGCGGTGGGCGTGCTGGAACTCTCACGCGGCGAGATGGGCACCCAGGGCACCCCCGAGGAGCGCGTGGCCGAGTGCGCCGAGGCCGCCCGGATCATGGGCCTGAGCTGGCGCGGGCAACTGGGCCTGCCGGACGGCAACCTGGCCGACACGCCCGAGGGAGCGCAGGCCCTGGCCGGGGCGCTGCGGACCGTGCAGCCGCGCGTGCTGGTCGTGCCGCACCACCTCGACCGGCACCCCGACCACTTCGGCACGTATCAGCTGGCTAAACGGGCCATTCACCTCGCGGCGCTGAAAAAGGCCGAGGTCGCGGGCGAACCCTGGCGTGTGCAACGCGTGCTGCTGTACCAAGGCAATGCCGACATCCGCGCCAACGTACTGGTGGACATCGGCGACGTGATGAACCCCTGGGAAGCGGCCATCCACGCTCACCGCAGCCAGTTCGCGGGCGGTTACGTTTCCGAAACGGTGACCCCCGAGATCATCGAGCGGCGCAAGGGGCGGCTGACCTACTGGGGCACCCTGCTGCGCGTGAAGTACGCCGAGCCGTTCGAGGCTGAGGACCCGCTGCTGCTGGACCCCGCAAGCCTGTAACCGCCGCCGAACCCAGTACCGCGCCTAGGCGTTAAGCTGGGGCCGATGTACCGCGCCGTCCTGATCGCTTTTCTGCTAGCCCTGACCGCCTGCACCCCGCCCACCCCCAAGAAGGAAATCGTGGGGCTGCGAACCTTCCAGTACCAGGGGGGCGACGTCCGGAGCGGCTCGGTGGACTACCCCGGCTCTCCCCCGGCGGGCGGCCCCTACAACGCCATGTGGCAGACCTGCGGCGCGTACACAGCCCCCATCTACGACGAGTACGCCGTGCATACCCTGGCGCGAGGCGCGGTCTGGGCGACCTACCGGCCCGGCCTACCCGCCGCCGAACTGACCACACTGGCGGCAGTGCTCAAAACACCCATTGAGGTCACGGTGCCCCAGCCCGAAGGCAGCCAGCAGAAGCCCGCACCGAAAAAGACCGTGACGGCCCTGTCGCTGCTCTCGCCGCGTGAGAATCTGCCCGCGCCGATTGTGCTGACCGTCTGGAATGCCCAGGTCAGTGCCCAGAGCGCCGACGACGAGAACCTTAAGCTATTCGTCGAGACTTACGGCCTGGCCCAGGACGCGCCCGAGAGTGGGGCAGGCTGCGCGGGCGGCTTCGACGGAACGCGCTAAACCCGCACCGCCCAGGCTTCAGAAAACAGACTTCAGAAAATCTTCCACTTGTAGAACAGCCAAGCGATGGCCCCGGCCAGCGCAGTGGCGACCGCCATGACCATCCAGAATCCGGCGGGGTTGCTGTGAAACGGCAGGCCCTCCACGTTCATGCCGAAAAAGCCGCTGACCAGCGTGGGAATGGCGACCAGAATGGTGGTCACGGTCAGCACCTTGACCACCTGGTTGACGTTGTTGGAAATGACGGACGCGAAGGCTCCGGCCATGCTGGTCAGAATGTTACTGGCGATGGTCGCCATTTCGATGGCCTGCAAATTCTCGATCAGAACGTCGTCGAGCAGGTCGGCGTCTTCCTCGTACATCTCGAAGATGCGGTCGCGTTTGACGCGCTCCATCATGGCCTCGTTCGCCTTGAGGCCGGTCATGAAGTACACCAGACTCTTTTCGAGCTTCAGCAGGTCGAGCAGCTCACGGTTTTGCTGGCTGTGTTCCAGCTTGTCCTCGATGGCGTCGACCCGCTTGTTGATCTGGCGCACGTCGATCAGGAAGCGCTGAGCATTACGCAAAAACAGCTGCAAGGTCAGGCGGTTGCGCTTGACGGTACTCACGCGCCGCACCAGCCCCGAGAGCACGTCCTTGACGACCGGATTTTCCTCCAGGCTGCACACGGTCACGAGGCAGTGGTCGGTGTGCAAGATGCCCAGCGGCACCGTGTCGTAAGGAATATCGCTTTCCTCGGGCAGGCGGTAACTGGTCTGCATAATAATCAGCAGCTGGCCCTCATCACGCTCGAAGCGGGAGCGCTCATCAGGGTCGAGCGGGTAAGACAGGTAGTCGAGGTCCAGGCCCGTTTCGCGGCTTACGCGGGCCAGTTCCTCGGGGGTTGGAGCTGCGGCATTGATCCAGCAGCCCTCGGTATAGCTGCTCAGCGTGGTCAGCTTGCCGCCGATGCTGCGGTAATAGGTCAGCACGGCCCACCAGCCAGCGCCGCCTGAATCAGAATTTGGGTTGAGACATAACGCATACGTCCTCCAGGTACAGGGATGGCGTGGGGGGCAAACTGGGCGGTTCTCCGGGGTCCAGATGTTCGGTATTCACGTCATCACCTCCTTTGGGCGCGGCCTGCTGGCGCAGCGCGTCATGCTAGCGGGCCAGGCGCAAAGAGTACAAGGGCCAGGCGAAGCAGGGCTGACATTGCGGGCCTAAACTCAGATTCTGGTGAATGTATCCGTCGGTGAAGTCTTTTCGACCTTCCTGCGCCTGGGCCTGACCTCGTTCGGTGGGCCGGTCGCGCATCTGGGGTTTTACCGCAGCGAATTCGTAGAGCGGCGCAGGTGGCTGAGCGACGCCCAGTACGCCGATACGGTGGCGCTGGCGCAGTTTCTGCCGGGTCCGGCGAGCAGCCAGGTAGGCTTTGCCACGGGCTTCCTGCTGGCGGGCTGGCCCGGCGCCCTGGCGGCCTGGACGGGCTTTACCCTGCCCAGCGCCCTGCTGATGTTCGGCTTTGCGCTACTCGTGGCGCGGCTGGGACCCCTGGGGCACGCGGGCTGGCTGGTGGGCCTGAAGGTCGCGGCGGTGGCGGTGGTCGCTCAGGCGGTGGCCGGAATGTGGGGCAGTCTGGTGGCGGGCGAGAGCCGACCGGGGCAACTGCGCGTGGGGCTGGCGCTGGGCACGGCCGCGGCGTTACTGGTCCTTCCCGGAGCCTGGACACAACTGCTGGCGCTGCTGATCTGCGGCCTGATCGGGTGGCGCTGGCTGCCGGGTATGGCAACAGTTCAGGCCGGGCAACTGAAAGTCGCTCTGCCGCGCCGCACCGGACTGATCCTGCTGGCGGTGTGGGCGGCCCTGCTGCTGGGGCTGCCGCTGCTGCGCCCGCTGGGTCCGGCGTTTGCCCTGGCCGACACGACCTACCGCGCCGGGGCACTGGTCTTCGGGGGCGGGCACGTCGTTTTGCCCCTGCTGCAAGCCGGATTCGTGCCCCAGTTCCTCAGCGGCGACACGTTCATTGCCGGATACGGAGCCGCCAACGCGGTGCCGGGGCCACTGTTCACCTTCGCCAGCTACCTGGGAGCGGCCCAGCAGCGCCTTTCGCCGGTGCTGGGCAGCCTGATTACCACAGTCGCGGTGTTTTTGCCGGGGCTGCTGCTGATGCTCGGGGCCTTGCCCTTCTGGGCAGGTCTGGCGGCCCGGCCCGACACCCGCCGCGCCCTGAACGGCCTGAACGCGGGCGTGGTGGGCCTGCTTCTGGCGGCGCTGTACGACCCGGTCTTTACCTCCGCCATTCACTCGGGGCGGCACCTGGCGCTGGCGCTGCTGGCCTACGCCGCCCTCACCGCGGCCAGAGTGCCCGCCTGGGCCGTGGTGCTGGGCTGTGCGCTGCTCGGGGCCGTGGTGTTCTAATCGGGGCAGGTGACCCTTACAGCGTGTTTATAAAGGGTGAGGAAGTTTTTTAAGCTGCCACGCAGATACGGTTTTTTGACCCTCGCCCCTTGTGGGAGAGGGCCTCGCGTAGCGAGGGGTGAGGGGGCGACCGGGCAACCTTTTAACGACCCACACGACGAAAGACCAATGGGCGTGGTTTGTAGGGAAAACTTTATAAACACGCTCTAACATTTTGCAAAATGCGCTAAATGCAACAGACTTGGCCGCGTACAGGACAGGCAAAGTCCGTTGTTGGCGACGCGCAAAGCAGCCGGGCGAATAGAATGTGAACTTCACAGGGAAGCCCGGTCTCCCCCTGGCATCCTGTTCCGTTTTCGCTTATACTCAGTGAGGTTGTTATGCCTATAGCAGAAATTATCAGTGTGGGAACCGAGCTTCTGTTCGGCGAAATCGTCGATACGAACGCTTCGTTTATCGCACAGGAACTCGTGGCGCGGGGCGTGACCCTGCACCGCAAAACCGTTGTCGGTGACAACCTGGAACGGTTGCAGGGAGCCATTCAAACAGCCGTTGACCGCGCCGACTTGGTCATTCTCGGCGGAGGACTCGGGCCGACCGACGACGACCAGACTCGTGAAGCCATTGCCGCCGCGCTGGGCGAAACCCCAGCCGAAGACCCCGAACTTCTTGCGTGGCTGCGTGGCCTGTACAGCCAGCGTGGCCGCGAGATGCCCGAAATCAACCGTAAGCAAACCTGGCTGATTCCCTCGGCCCAGCCACTAGCAAACCCGGTGGGCACCGCGCCCGGCTGGTTCGTGCAAAAAGGCGGCAAAATACTAGTCGCGCTGCCCGGCCCACCGCGTGAGCTGAAAAAAATGTGGCGTGAACAGGTGCTGCCCCGTCTGCCCGTACCCACCCGCACCCTGCTGCACACCACCGTGCATACCCAGGGCATCGGCGAGAGCAACCTGGCCGAGGTGCTGGGCGACCTGACCAAAGGCAGTAATCCCAGCCTGGGCACCTACGCCCGCAAAACCGGAGTAGATGTGCGTGTGGCCGCTAGCGCCGCAACCGAGGCCGAGGCCCGTAGCCTGCTGGAGCCTGCACTCCAACAGGTGCGCGACCTGCTGCAAAAGTGGATCTGGGGCGAGGACGACCAGACGCTGGCCGGGGCGGTTCAGGCCGCGCTCGGCGGGCGCACACTGGGCATTATCGAGGCCGGAAGCGCCGGGCAACTCTGTACGCTGCTGGCCGGACAACCCGGTTTTCATGACGCCGCCGTGACCGAAAATCACGCCCGCCTAATTACGCTGGGCCTGACCCCAGTGACCCTGCGCGACCAGGGCCTAGTCAGCGAAGCCGCCGCACAGGAACTGGCGAGCGGGGCGCGTGAACACCTGGATTCGGCGGTTGGTCTCGCTGTGGTCGTCTCGGTGGCAGGCCAGAACGCGGGGCAGGCTTACGCGGCGGTCGACTCGGGCGAGGTGCAGCGGGCCGTTGCGGTCAACTGGCCCGGCGACCCCGAACAGGTACGCGAGCGGGCGGCGGTGGCGGCTCTGGCGCTGGCCTACCGCAGCCTGCGCCCAGGCGGGTGGGAAAGATGAAGATCAAGGTGCAGAAGTCCGATCAGAAGTCCGAGTCGAAAACGGCCCGTCCAGCCAAAAGCACCAGTAAAAAACCCGTGCCCCAGGTGCGCGACGTGGCTCTGAGCGTGGTCGAGCAGGGCCTCAAAAAGCCTGCCAAACCCAGACCAGAGCGCCCCGCACCAACGGCCCCCCCACCATCTGAGAGCCACAAACCTATTCCCAGACCCCGCACCACAGAAGACCCCCGCGACAAGCGCCCGGTTCGGCCCGCCGGACTACCCGGTAGACCGGCGGAACCCGAACATACGCCCACCAGCGTCCGGCTGTTCTTTGCGCTAAAGGTGCCCGCGTCGGTTGCGGGGCGACTGGCCGAGGCGCAGCGCAAGCTGAAGGGCAACTGGCGCAACGTGCGCCCCGACCAGATGCACGTCACGCTGACGTACATGCCCGCCGTCCCCACCGAAAAGATCGACGTGGTCAAGCAGCTGGGGCTGCGCCTCCTGAGCGATCTGCCCCCGCTAAACATCAAGCTGCGCGGCACCGGTTACTTTCCTAACGAGGGCAGCCCCCGCGTGTGGTTCGTGAAAGTCGAGGCCGCCGGGCTGGACGAACTGGCCGAAAACCTGCGCCAGGGCGTTTCGGCGCTGGGCATCGAAACCGACGACCTCGCCTTCAAGGCGCACATTACGCTGGCCCGCAAGAAGGGGCCTGCCCCGCGCGTGCCGCCGCAACTCTTTGACCTCGGCTGGACGGCCACGGGCGCGGCGCTGTACCGCAGCCACCTGCAAAAGACCGGCCCCATCTACGAAATCCAGAGCACCTTCCGTTTTCTGGCGCAGCCGCCCGCAGACGTTTCCCCGTCCGCCCCACCTCTTCCCCATTCCGAACCCAACACCGCGCACCCCACGCCGGACACGGTGCTGGACACTGTGCCCGACACCGTGCCGGATAACAGGCCAGACACCGTACAGGACACCGCCAAGGAGCAGCCATGAGCAAAGACAAAGACAACAAGGAAATTACCGCCGCCCCCACCGATGCCAAGGAGCGGGCCAAGGCCATCGAGACGGCCATGAGCCAGATCGAGAAGGCGTTCGGCAAAGGCTCGATCATGAAGCTGGGCGCAGAGAGCAAGCTGGACGTGCAGGTGATCAGCACCGGCAGCCTCAGCCTGGACCTCGCGCTGGGGGTGGGCGGCATTCCGCGTGGCCGCGTGACCGAGATCTACGGCCCCGAGTCGGGCGGCAAGACCACGCTGGCGCTGGCGATTGTCGCGCAGGCGCAGAAAGCGGGCGGTACGGCGGCGTTCATTGACGCCGAGCACGCCCTCGACCCAGTGTATGCCCGCGCCCTGGGCGTAAACACCGACGACCTGCTGGTCTCGCAGCCCGACAACGGCGAGCAGGCGCTGGAAATCATGGAACTGCTGGTACGTTCGGGCGCAGTGGATGTGGTGGTCGTGGACTCGGTGGCGGCCCTGACCCCCCGCGCCGAAATCGAGGGCGACATGGGCGACAGCCTGCCCGGGTTGCAGGCCCGCCTGATGTCGCAGGCGCTGCGTAAGCTGACCGCCATTCTGAGCAAGACCGGCACCGCCGCCATTTTCATCAATCAGGTGCGCGAAAAGATCGGGGTGATGTACGGCAACCCCGAAACCACCACCGGGGGCCGCGCTCTGAAGTTCTACGCCAGCGTGCGCCTCGACGTGCGGAAGATCGGCCAGCCTACCAAGATCGGCAATGACGCCGTGGCGAACACCGTGAAGGTCAAGACGGTCAAGAACAAGGTGGCCGCGCCTTTCAAGGAAGTCGAACTTGCGCTGGTGTACGGCAAGGGCTTCGACCAGCTCAGCGACCTGGTGGGCCTCGCCGCCGATATGGACATCGTGAAAAAGTCGGGCAGTTTCTACAGCTATAACGACGAGCGCATCGGCCAGGGCAAGGAAAAGGCCATCGCCTACATTGCCGAGCGCCCCGAACTGCAAGAGGAAATTCGCCAGAAGGTCACGCAGGCGATCCGTACCGGCAACGCCCCCGAACCACTGGCCGCCGTGCCCGCGACCGAACCCGAACTGGCCGCCGCCGAGTAATACGGATTCCGTCCAATTCCCCCATATCCGGAACGGCACCGGATACGGGTCCATTTCCCGAAATCCGTCCTTTTCCTACTCCTTCCAGTCGGATTTCATCCCCCATGTTGGGGGATTCAATCGGAATCGGTATAAGGGTCAACCCGCTACAGCCTGGATTTTCCTGGCCTCAATTCCCCTGAGTAAGGCCCACGTGACTAGACGTTGCGTGGGCCACTTCTGTTAATTAATTCACATTTCTTTTATTGATAACGCGGTTAGTTGATGTCGCCTTCTGGCTTACTCAACGTCCAGGGGAATCGAGTTTACGCTGCTGCCGACAGTACTTCCCCTCTCATGATTCAGATTCCGACTGATACCGACTTAGCACGTCATCAATAGATTGAGGGCCGGTCATTTATTCCATCCCATACACCGAGGAGAATCACATGCTTAAAAAGTTGACGCTGGCCCTGCTGACCCTGACGACCATGAGCGCTTCCGTGGTCGCCCAGAACGCCGCCGAAAAGAGCGCGATTCAGCAACTCGACAAATCCTACAACGCGGGTTTCGACGCGCTGGACGCCATGAACTTCTCGCAGTCGTACAGCTTTTTCAAACAGTGCACTGATATCGTGAAGGCCAACCCCGGCCTCAAGAAAATAAACGAACCGGGAGCGAACGGCACTTATGGCGACAACGCCGACGTGTGCCAGGGCATGATCGACGGCGGACTGTTCGAGCTGGCCGATGACAAGGTGAATTCCGACAGAATGCGCGACTACCTGACGCAACTCAAAACCTTGCAGGGCGAGGACTGCTACAAGATGGCCGACGCCATCATTTCGGAAAATCCTGCACTGGCACAGGTCAGAGTCAACGGTAAGATCGTGGGACAGATCCGTAAGCAGTGTGAGACGGCGATGGTGGCCGCCAACCCCGCCGACGCCGGG
Organism: Deinococcus sp.; assembly: GCA_018260275.1. Taxonomy (GTDB): domain Bacteria; phylum Deinococcota; class Deinococci; order Deinococcales; family Deinococcaceae; genus Deinococcus. Next base: position 32,293 of record JAGLBK010000002.1, on the reverse strand, counting down.
CAGGCCGCGACTATGCAGCAGAAATATGCGCCCCTGACCGCGCAGCTCGCCAAGGTCAACGCCAATTTCAAGGCGGCCATGAACCGCCCGGAAAAGACTCAGGGGGACGTGCTGCAAAAGTATCAGGCAGCCCGGACAGCGGCGCAGGCCATCGAGAACCTCTACTTTCAGATTCAGTACGACGATCAGCCGACCAACCGCGCCATCAAGCTCGGTAGCGGCACCGTGGGCAGCTTTATCGACGATGTCCGTAAGAGTCTGGCGGCGGCCAACAGCAGCGTCACGACCCTGAAAGTCAAGGCCGACAAAGCCTTCGGCGCGCAGGACGCGGTGGTCAAAGCCGAGCTGCCCAGGATTCTGCGCGGCGACAAACTCGCCATCTACACCCGCCTGGGCATTCCCAGTGACTACAGCGGTGGCCCGGTCGCCAGCAAGAACGGCGTGTACAGCGGCGACGGCAAGTCGGTCGCCAAAGACATTTCCACCTCTACGCTGTGGTACTACAACGACAATGGCCAGGGGTGCACTTACAAATATTGGTTTGGTGGTAACACCGTATCGAAGGTCGAAAAGCCTTACGGCTGCTGAGCAGTCCGGCGAGAGCACCCCGTGCCGGGCACCGCGTTAATACCCTGAACAGGTGCAGGGGATAAAGCTCCAGAATACTCAGGTTTCCACTCACCCGGGCGCAATACACCGGAGGCGGTGGGGGCCTGTTTACTCTTTACCCCGGCTGGAAGCAGGCGGAACAACCAACAGAACACTTGTTGTCGTCATTAAAACCGGACGCTCATGACGGTGCCTGCTTGCCTGCCTCTTAGAGCATGTTTATAAAGGGTCGGTAGGTTTTTAGAAAAAGCGATGTCAACGTGGTTTTCCGACCCTCGCCCCTTGTGGGAGAGGGCCTCGCGCAGCGAGGGGTGAGGGGGCGACGACGTGAACTTTAACGGCCTATAGAGCAGCTTGCATAATAAGATCATGAAGACAGTGGTGGGTGCGCGAGGCTATGGGATTGAGCTGAGAGAACGCATTGTTTCTGCCGTCAGGGACGGGAAAAGCAGAGATGAAGTAGCACAACAATTTGATGTGCATTATCAAAGCGTTGTTTTTTATTTGATTAAAGACAAACTAGGCACATTGGATCAAAGGCGCAAGCCGACAGGAAGACCGAGGAAGATACAGCCGGAACACGAGGAACAGCTGCTAAGACAGGTCAAGGAGATGCCTGATAAGTAGCTCCCGGCTACAGTTACGCGTGTCCGGGAAAAGCACCCGAACCCGCTCCACTTCCGCCCAGAGCTACTTTTGCCTTCTCGCTCCGCTCGGGGCGATGACCTAGTCATCACCCGGCAGGTACTTATGACGCTCGCAGAGCATGTGGAGCGACTTCTCAAAGAGACTGGATTTGCGACTTCAGCAGCGACAGTGAGTCGTGTCTTCACAAGGAATGGCATCACGTTCAAAAAAAACGCTCTATGCATCTGAGCAATGTGAAGAGCTGAGGGAAGCCTTTCTTAACGACGTTCATGGCATCTTGGACGATTTGGGTAGAGCCAAGTTTATTGACGAGTCCTCATTCAACCTTTCAATGACTAGATTCTATGGACGTGCTCACTCCAGTGAGCGCGTCATAGATAAGGTGCCTCGTAACCAGGGTAAGAATCAGACCCTCATTTGTACTCTGCAATTCTGTGGTCCAGTAGCACCTTTCATATTTGAAGGAGCAGTCACTGGAGATGCTTTCGTCTGGTACGTTGAAAATATCCTATGTCCAACAATTAAGGATGGCGACGTCATTTTTCTGGACAACCTTTCTGCCCACCATAGAGATGAGGTCTACGACCTCATTGAAGAACGTGGAGGTAGTGTTAGACACCTGCCACCATATAGCCCTGACCTCAATCCAATAGAAATGCTCTTCTCTAAACTCAAAGCGTTTGTGCGGGGTAAGCGGTGTCGTACCCTTGAATCGCTCTGGAAAGCCGTCTGGGAGGGTCTGAACAGCGTATCGGCAGATGACGTAAAGGGGTGGTTTGGGGCCTCGCCAACTGTGGCCTTTTTATGCAAACTGCTCTAGGGTCGAAGCCCAATTGCTGAGTTTCCCGTGGAAAACTTTACAAACACGCTCTTAGACCAGCGCCCAGACTTAACAACGGAAAACATAGGGGTGTCGAATGCTCTGAGCCAACTCCTCTAGACTGCGGCCATGACCGATATTTTCTTCGATTTCGTGTGTCCCTACGCCTGGCGCGGGCTGGAAATGGCGGCGCTGCTGCGGCCACAGGGCGAGTCCTTCCGGCTGCGGCATTTCTCGCTGGTCGAGGGCAACCATCCGGACAACAAGGACGGGCTGAACTGGCGCATCACCGACCAGCCCGCCGACGCCGACGGCGGCGAGGAATATATGCAGTACCAGCGCCCCAGCCTGAACGCTTTTCTGGCCGCGCAGGCCGCGTACCGTCAGGGCGAGGAAGCCGCCTGGAACTTTACCCTGGCGCTGTACCGTGCCCACCACGAGCAGAAAAGGGAGCTGGAAGAAGCCACCTTCACGCAGGCCGCCCAGGAAGTACGCCTGAATCTGGAACAGTGGCAACGCGACCGCCAGGACGCCGCCGGGCTGCGCCGAAGCCTGCGGGCCGATCTGGACGCCGCCGCCGAAATCGGGGTCTTCGGAACGCCGACCTTCGTGCTAGACGACGGCAGCGCGGCTTATTACCGCTTCGAGAATCTGGTGCGAGACCCCGACCGCGCCCGGCAGCTCTGGACGCTGTATACCAATGTCCTGCACAGCGGCGCGGGTATCGCGACCATCAAGCGGGCCAAACACCGCCCGGCGCACCGGCAGTAAGCCACAGCAAGGGAAACCGGTCTGAGTAGAGCGGCTATGGTTATCCGTTCAGCTCATTAAAAGTGGTTCTCAGTCTGCTCTGAGAACCACTTTGCATGCGCTTTACTTGAACTTCAGCGTCTTGAGATAGCCCTGAAGCGACTTGATCTCGGCGGGCGTCGGGGCCTTGCCGTGATCGCCTGCAAAGCCAGATTTGCCCCAGTGAGGCATCGGGGCCTTGAACGGCTTGTTGTTGTCGTCCACCGAGTTCTGGATCGCGCGAGCAAAAATAGCTGGAGTCCAGCCCGCGGCGTCTTTCAGGCCCGGCCCCACGCCGCCCTGCCCGTTTGCCCCGTGACACCCGGCGCAATTGGTGGTGTAGATGGCCTTGCCAGCGGGTGACGCAGCACCGGCGAATGTGGTCAGGGCCAGCAGGGTCAGCATGAGCGGAAACTTCATACCTGTACTGTCGGGCACACGGCTAAGTCTCAAATGAAACTCTCATCCTGGATGTCTCGGCGCGATAAACAGTCTATTGCTCGAAGTCGTATCAGACCGAGAACCCGCGTGAAAAGCGCCGCTCCAGCCCGCGCTGCACGACTTCCAGCAGGCTGCTGATGACCCAGTAGATCAGCGCGGCCATCAGGTAGGGACCAAACGGCTCGAAGGTGCGGGCGATGACCAGCTGGGAGCTGCGGAGCAGTTCGACCACCGTGATGACCGATACCAACGAGGTGTCCTTGACCAGGCCGATCAGCGTGTTGCTCATGCTGGGCAGGGCCACCCGCGCCGCCTGCGGCAAGATGACCAGCCGCATGGTCTGCGAGGAGGTCAACCCCAGGCTGGTCGCGGCCTCGCGCTGGCCCTTGCCGATGCTCAGGATGGCGGCCCGCATCGTTTCCGAGAGGTAGGCGGCGGCGTTCAGCGTCAGCGCGATGACGCCGCCTGCCAGCGGATTGAGCGTGATGCCGAAGCTGGGCAGGCCGTAATAGATGACAAAAATCTGGACCAGCAGCGGTGTTCCCCGGATAAACGAGACGAACACACTGCTGATCCAGCGCAGAAAACGAAAGCGTGAGAGGCGTGCCAGAGCCACCAGAAACCCCAGCGGCAACCCGAGCAGCATGGCCCCCAGCGCAAACCCCAGGGTGGTCGGCGTGGCACTGAGCAACGTGGGCAGAGAAGCCCAGGCACTTTGCAGGACGGTCTGGAGCTGCTCGATGTTCATTGGCTCAGTATGCTAGCGCTTACGCGACCCCAGGAAGCGATTTAGAGCAGTTTGCATAAAAAGGCCACGTTGTTTGTGGCTTCTTATGCCGAGCAGGCGGGCAGGCCCCATACGGGTGCGACCAGGCCCCTTCATGGGTCCGGCAAGGACCGCGCCGCCTGGCTCAGTGTCAGGGGTTCAGCCTCAATGATTCAGCCGCCAGGGCCGCGTATCGACCATAATGCGGGCCTGTGGCATGGGCAGTGGCCTGGAAAAGAGGTAGCCCTGACCGTAATCGCACCCGAGTTCCTGAAGGGCGCGGAGTTGCTCGTGGGACTCGATCCCCTCGGCGACGATGCAGAGTTTCATGTTCTTGGCGAGGGCCACGATGGTCCGGATCAGTTCGGCGCTACTGGCGTTTTCGAGCATGCCCCCTACGAAAGAGCGGTCGATCTTGAGCGTGTCGAGCGGGTAGGTCTGGAGATAACTGAGCGACGAATACCCGGTGCCGAAATCGTCGAGGTGAAGCTCCACACCCAGTTCACGCAGCTGCGTGAGGGTGTCGGCGATGGCGTGGGGCTTGGCGAGCAGCGTTCCCTCGGTAATTTCCAGATTGAGGCGCTGCGGGTCAAAGCCGGTCCGCTGCACCACTTCGGCCACGTAGTCGGCCACCCCGACCACAAATTGCCGCCCGGAAAAATTGACGCTCAGTTGCAGTCGCCGCTCTTCGGGGTGCTGCGTTTCCCAGAGCTGCATCTGCTGACAGGCTTCGTTCAGCACCCAGCGGTCAATTTCGAGCACCAGCCCGCTTTCCTCGGCCACGCCCAGAAAGTCGGCTGGCCCCAGCAGGCCGCGCTCAGGGTGCTGCCAGCGTACCAGCGCCTCGAAACCGGTGACGTGCAGGTCGCCGAGTTCCACGATGCTCTGGTACATCACGCGCAGTTCGCCCTGGCGTAAGGCGCGGCGCAGGTCGTTTTCGAGCAGGTTCTGGTCTATGGTTTCGCGCCGCATCTGGGGGGTAAAGACCCGGTAGCGGGCCTTTCCGGCGGCCTTGGCCCGGTACATGGCAATATCGGCGTCGCGCAGGATAGCCACCGCCGAGGTATACGCCTCATCTCCCAGCACCACCCCGATACTGACCGACACCGTCATGTCGTAATCCTCGATCTTCATGGGCTGGCACAGCACTTCCTGAATCCGCTGCGCCACCTCGCTAGCCCGCTGCGGATCCGGCAGGGGTTCGAGCAATACAGCGAATTCGTCGCCGCCCAGCCGCGCCACCGTGTCGGAATTTCGCAGCACCCGGCGCAGCCTCAGGCCCACCTCGCGCAGCATGGCGTCGCCAGCCGGGTGCCCCAGGGTGTCGTTGATGCGTTTGAAGCGGTCGGTGTCCAGAAAAAGCACCGCGTACCCTGGCGGCTCTCCCGGCACCGCACGTTCGATGACCTGCTCCAGACGGTCCAGAAACAGGGCGCGGTTCGGCAGGCCCGTCAACGAGTCGTGAAAGGCGTCGTGCTGAAGCTGCTCCGAGAGCCGTTTCAGTTCGGAGGTGCGTGCCCAGACCCGCGCCTCGAGTTCGTTGTTCAGTTGAGTCAGAGCCTCCTGCGCCTTTCGCAGCGCGGTGATCTCGATGCCGTGCCCCAGCCCCAGCAGCAGGTGGCCGTCGGCCCTGTAGACCGGCATATACGTCCGCACCTGATAGACCGTTTCTCCCTGGCGATTGGTCAGGATTTCCTCGAACTGTGTGGTGCGCTGCTCGGCCACGGCCTGACGGTAATAAGCCTCGCGGCGGCGGGCGATTTCAGGATCGAGGCCCCGGTAGGCCACGTACTCGCTGTCGGTCTTGCCGATGATCCAGGCCCGGATGTCGGGATCGGCAATAGAAACGGGGTTGCAAAAGACGTAGCGCCGTTCGTCGTCCAGCAGCGCAATAGGAGCTGGTAGGGCGTCGAGCAGCGCGGTGTAGAACTGGTCGCTGGTGCGGTGCTCGGCCTCCGGGGGAACGTGGGCCCCGCTGAACCGCACCGCCGTGACCGCGCCGTGTTCCCCGAGGACCGCCTCGAAGGTGCAGTACAGCAGGCAGGCGGACTTTCCTTCGGCGCAGCTGTCGGCCCCATACCTGTCGACCCCATGACTACTATTAAGACAGTCAAAACGCAGGAAGGCCTGAATGCTGGGCAGGTCTGCCGCAAGCTCACTGATGAGCTGCTCGGCCCGCAGTCCCTCTAGCGGCGAGGTCAGGAGGTGCCCCAGACGCTGCCCGACCACTTCCGGGCCATACCCCAGGACCGCCGCCCCGCCCGGCTCCCAGGTGATGATCTTCCCAGCCGTATCGAGGTGGCCTAGCAGGGCCATGACCGGCCCCGGCTGTGGCGCCTGCGCGCCCATTTCCTGCACTCCCATTCCCCGCTGGCTGAGCAGGGCCAGCAGTTGCCGCCACTGCGTTTCATCCGGCGCAGTGTGCTCTGCCAGACCGAGCTGGTCGAGCAGCAAACGAAGTTGGGGCAAAAGTTCACTCATAAGTACCTGCCGCGTGCTGATGACAATATCGCCCCGAGCGGACCCGCAAGGCTGTGAAGCACAGCGAGGACGTAACAGAGGCTCCGGGCGAAAGTGGACTCGTAGAGCTGCTTGCAGAGCGGGTTCGGGTACTTCCCCCAGAGCCGCGCAACTGTAGGCAGAAGCTTTCCAGGGGTAAAGACCGAAAACCAGGGAGCAGCGTAACGGACCGGGCCTTACAAACGCCTTGCGTCACCTGCTGCTCGGCGTCCGCTGCTGGCGCTGCCACGCCACGAAGGCCAGAAATTCCTCGCGGGTCAGCGTGTTGACGACGTGGGCCGGAGTCAGGCCCGCTTTCCGCGCCACCGCCACGCCGTAGCGGGTATCGGTCAGGCCGCCGGGAACGTGGGCGTCGGTGTTGATGGCCCATTTGATGCGGTCGCGCCAGCGCAGCACGTCGCGCCAGTCGAGATCCAGGCGGGCGGGGTTGGCGTTGATTTCCACCACCGTTCCAGCCGCCTCGCACGCGCCCAGCACAGCGTCTATGTCGAGGGCGTACCCCGGACGCCGCAGCAACAGCCGCCCGGTGGGGTGGCCCAGCACCGTGACCAGCGGGTGAGACGCGGCCCGAATCAGGCGCTCGGTCTGTCTGGCAGCGTCCAGGGTAAAGCCGCTGTGAACGCTGGCGACCACGTAATCCAGCTCGGCTAAAACCTCGTCAGGGTAGTCCAGCGAGCCGTCTTCGAGGATATCCACCTCGCTGCCCGCCACCAGCGGTATGCCCGCCGCCCGCAACTCGCGTACTTCTTTGAGCTGCGCCTGCAAACGCTCGACGCTCAGGCCATTGGCGTAATGCGCGGCGCGGCTGTGATCGGCGGTGCCCAGGTACTCGTGGCCCAGGCGCACGGCTTCGGCGGCCATTTCAGCGATGCTGGCCTGACCATCCGACCAGGTGGAATGGGTGTGAATCATGCCGCGCAGGTCAGTGACTTTGACCAGTTCGGCGGCGGGCGGCAGCGTTTGCCAGAGGGCGTCGTGTTCGGGTTCGCGGTATTCGGGGGGGCGGAAAGTCAGGCCCAGTTCGCGGAAAACATCTTCCTCGGTGGGCGTCGGCACCAGTTCGCTGCCGCGCAGCAGGCCGCGCCCGGTGAGGTCGTAGCCCTTCGCTGCGGCTTCGGCCCGCACCTGCTCGCGGTATTCGGGACTGCCGGTCATCAGCAAATCCAGTGCGCCGCGTGCTTCGGCGCTGGCGTAGGCGACTTCAATGGGAACGCCGTCCAGTTCGCCCGCCAGCACGGGTTTGCCTTCAATCTGCTCCAGCTCCGGCAACCGCTTTTGGACTTCGTCGGCGTTGCCCGTTACCGTGACCCGCGCCAGCCGCACCGTTTCCAGGCCGCGCCGCACGTCGCCGGAGATCTGGGGGGCCAGATTGGTGAGTTGCGCCACCAGTTCTTCGGCCACCTTCCAGCCTGTGGACAGGAGCTGCCGCTTTCGCGCCTCAAAAATGAACTCCACATTTTCCAGAATGGTCGCCGCACTTTTGGCCCCGAAGCCCTTCTGGGCAGCCAGATCGCCGCTGACCCCGGCCTCGCGCAGCCGTTCCAGCGAATCTATTCCGGCTTGCCACAGGGCACGGATTTTCTTCGGCCCCAGCCCGCGCACGTCCAGCAGTTCCAGCAGGCCCGGCGGCAATTGCGCGGCGGCGTCCTGGTAGGGCGCAAAGGTGTGGGTGTGGGCAAACTCGCTCAGCTCGGCGGCGATGCCCTTGCCGACTTTGGGAATCCCGGCAAAGTCCTTTGCCAGCAGTTCGGGGGTTTCCTGGGTCAGCGCCTCCAGACTGCGGGCTGCCGAACGGTAGGCCCTGGATTTGAATTCGTCCGCGCCCAGGATGTCCAGCAGGTCGGCGGTGCGCTCCAGAGTCAGCACCAGATATTTGCGAGTGGGCTGGCGGGCCGAGGTGGGGCGGGTCATGTCTACAGTCTAGGGTGAGGGCCTGGGCGGGGGCTTTTGCCGATTTAGCCCTGGCTTTTGCGCCCCCGGAAAGTAACGATTTTGCCTCCTGCCTCCCCGATTTGCTGCACAGCCTCGGCAAAACGGTAGCCCACTTCCTCCGGCTTATGCGCGTCGCTGCCCAGCACGAAGGGAATGCCGCGCTCAGCCGCCGCCCGCACCAGACTGGGGGCCGGATACGCCTCAGCCACCGGCTTGCGCCAGCCCGCCGTGTTGAAATCCAGTGCCAGTCCCGCCGCTGCAATGGCGTCCAGCGCGTGCACGACGGCCTGCCCTTCCGGGTCGCGGTGGCCGAACTTTTTAGGCAAATCCAGATGGCCGATGCTGTCGAATAGGCCAGAGCGGGCGGCAGCTTCGGCCAGCGCGTAGTAGTCGCGGTAAAGCTGCCCCAGGTCGCGCCCCTCGTACTCTTCTACAAATTCTGGATTATCGAAGCCCCACGCACCCAGGTAGTGAATACTGCCAATCACGTAGTCCCAGTCGTGCATTCCCAGCACTTTTTCGATGAACCGCTCGGTGCCGGGGTGAAAGTCGGCCTCTAAACCCAATCTCACATCCAGGCGCCCAGCAAATTCCTGTTGCACAGTCTGAATTTCTTCGATGTACTCCGGCAACTGCTCCAGCGTCATGCGCCACGGGGCGTCGTACCAGCGCGGCATGGGCATGTGGTCGGTAAAGCAGATACCCGCGAGTCCGGCGTCCAGGGCGGCCTGGGCGTACTCGCGCGGCGTGCCCGTCGCGTGGCCGCACAGGGGTGTGTGGGTGTGCGAGTCGCTGAGAGAAGGGGGACTTGCGGTCATGCCTCAGGGTAACGGGTTCAGCCAGCCTTCAGCGAACCTGGCCGCCGGAAAAATGGCCTGCGCCTTCCCCTCCCCTGCCAGTCTCATAGCCGGTTTCATGCCCGGTTTAACTCTTCGTGTTTGCAGCAGACGCCCACCTGACAATTGGTTTCTACGGTGAGAGGGATGAAAAATATGAAGCCTTCGCTATTGCTCCTGGGTCTCGCGCTGACGCTGGGCGTCACCTCCTGTGCGCCGACCATGAGCGCCCAGAACAGGGCCGTCAAGAGTGTGGAATTCAGCAATACCCCCGCGCCCCAGAGCGACGAGGAACTGCTGAGCACGTACACCAAGTCGGTGGCGACCGTGACCTACGCCGACGGCAGCACCAAGGATTTTCCGCTGACCTACGACGTGCTGTTCAAGAACACCGACCAGATCAACACGGTGAACGGCAAGACCTATCAGGCCGGACAGCTCTTCGACGCCAAGATGAACCCGATCATGGACAAGAACGGTGACCCGGTGGTGGCCGAAACCGCCGACGGCACCAGTCTGCTGAACGTGGGCGGCAAGCCTTACCTCGTCAACCACTGGGAATACGACAACATCCTGGCAAACGGCCAGGAAGCCTACAAGGTCGAGGGCTGGTACTCGCGGATGCCCATGGAAATGAGCCTGAGCGCACTCAAGCAGGGCGCGGACGGCAAGTTCAGCGTCGAGCACCAGACCAGCGTGGACTTCAGCAGTGTGGGCGGCGGCTGGATCTTCTGCGCGGGCGGCACCACCCCCTGGAACACCCACCTGGGCGGAGAGGAAGACTACGATCTGTACTTCGTGCCCGGCGAAAAGGCCTACAAGACCACCGAAGCGGGCCTGAAGGCCATGAACGAGGTCTACTTCAAGGGCGAGAAGCAGGCCAACCCCTACGACTACGGCTACCCGATGGAAGTGGCGGTCAAGCCCGGCGGCGGCTACGACGTGACCAAGCACTACGAGATGGGGCGCGGCACCTGGGAAATCGCCCGCTTCGCCAACGACGGGCGCACGGCGGTCTACGGTGACGACGGCGCGTACTCGGGCCTGTTCATGTTCGTGGGCGACAAGCAGAACGACCCCAAGGCGGGCGGCACCATCTACGCCGCCAAATGGCAGCAGACCAGCGACCAGAACGGCGGCGCGGCCAACATCAGCTGGATCAGGCTGGGGCACAGCACCTACAATGAGATCAAGGCGCTGCGCGACAAGGGCCTGACTCTGGGCGACATCTTCGAGTACTCGCTGGAAGCCAAGGAAGGCTTCAAGCCCACCCGCGCGGGCAGTGCCCAGACCATCTGGCTCAGGCTCAAGCCCGGCATGGAGCAGGCCGCCGCGTTCCTGGAAACCCGCCGTTACGCCGCCTACCTGGGAGCTACCACCGAGTTCACTAAGGGCGAAGGCGTGACCTTCAATGACGCCGACAAGAAGATGTACTACGCCATGAGCTACGTGCAGACCAGCATGAAGGCCGAGAAAGACGTGCCCGCCGACGACGTGCAACTGCCCGAGAACAAGGCGGGCGCGACCTACACCTTCGAGCTTTCGGGCGGTCAGAAGGACACCAGCGGCAACCCGATCAACAGCACCTATGTCGCCACGCGCACCTACGTCGAGCCGGGACTGCTGGGGCATATGCTCGACAAGGCCGACGCCCAGGGCAACACCGCCGACGTGAACGCCATCGCCAACACCGACAACCTGTACTACTCCGAGGCCATGAAGACCCTGTTCATCGGTGAGGACAGCGGCAACCACGTCAACAACTACCTGTGGGCCTACAACGTAAGCACCAAGAAGCTGAGCCGCATCATGACGCTGGCGGCGGGTTCGGAATCCACCGGCCTCAACGTGGTCGAGAGTATGGGCAACTACGCCTACATCACCAGCAACAACCAGCACCAGGGCGACTGGCTCGCCAGCCAGCCCAAGGAGCAGATCGACCGCCTCGAAGCCCTCGCCAAGACCAAGTGGGGCGCCAACAAATACGGCGTGCTGAACTACAAACTGCAAAACAGCGTCGGCTATCTGCGCGGCCTGCCTGCCGTCAAGTAAGCCTCAGCCGAATAGGCGGGGCAGGTGGCCTGAAGTGCCGCCTGCCCCCTTTTTTACTTTTGGACCCAGCGGAGAATTCCATATGGCTCTACAGAAAAATCAGTGGCAGCTCCTCCGCAGCGCAGCGCTAGCGGCAGTGCTGGCGGGGGCACTGTTCGGCGTTCAGGCGCAGGGCAATACCCCGGCCCGCCCGCCGCTGCGGGGCGACTTCATCAGCCGGGCTACCTTTCCCAACCAGCACGCCCACATTCCGGCGCAGTGTTACGCGGAAACCAGTTTCGGCACCCAGAACGCCTGCCAGTATTGCCACACCAACGGGGTCGCCCAACTCGATCTGGGCAACAACAACCCGCAGGCGGGCGACAACCCCAACATCGGCAACTTGCAGGCCGAGTACGCGTTCGGGGCCTACGACTACCCGCGTGTGCAAAATCCCAGTGTCAACCCCTGGGACAACGTACTGCACCCCGAAGTGCTTCAGCAGCTGCTTAGCGCCGAAGGCCAGCGCCCCGCCGGGTGGGATATGCAGGCGTATATTCGCCAGGACAACTGGCGGGCCGCTTACGCCCAGCGTCCCGGCCCGGCGCAGGACTGGGACGGCGGCAGCGACTCGCCTTACCGACTTTTCCCCTCGCTCTCGCCCGACGATCTGCCCGCCCAGGCCGACGGCTATGTGCGCTCGGCAGCCCAGACACGCGGCGTGTTCCGCGACGACCAGTTTCACAATGGGCACAGCTGGGTGACCGGCTGGCGGGCCATTAACTTTATGCCCTACGGCATTTTTACGCCCCAGACGGGCAGTGTCTCGGGCGTGTACATCCGGCTGCCGCAGCCCTTCATGAAAGATGCGGCGGGCCGGTTCGACCTCGCCACCTACAGCCGCAACCTTGATCTGGTGCAGCGTAACGTACAAGACCGCCTCAGCGGTGAAACGGCGTATGTCGGGGCGGCTTCGGGCATTCAGATTGTGCGCGGGCAGTACCCGCTGGGCACCGAATTCGCCCACCCGCTGCATTACGTGGATTTACAGGCCGACGGCTCCGATAAAACCATCAGCCCTTTTCCCGGTACCCGCGCCCACCGCGTCAAGGAAATTCGGTGGATGTACAAGAGCCGCGAGTGGCACCCCGACGAATTCGGGCTGGCGATCAAGGAAGAGTCGGCTCCGGTGTACGCCAGTCGTTCGCAGGGCTGGATTGACAACGGCGTGGGCTGGCTGCTGGGCGGTTGGATCGAGGACAAAACCGGGAATCTCCGCGCCCAGACGCCCAGCGAGCTAACCCAGTGCGCCGCTTGCCACTCGGGCAACGTGCGCCAGTCTGATATCGGCCAGAACTCCACTTTTACCTCTGGCACAGGCAATACCATCGATTCCACCTGGGCCATGCCGAGGCAACTGTCGGGCGCGGCAGGCTGGCACGAGATGGATTATTTGGGTTACAAAGCCCCCAAAAACGGCGCGGCGTTCGGCACCCTCAGCACGCCCGAACCGGTCAACCGGGGCAAGAACGTGGGCGAGTACCGTTACTTCCTCGACCATGTGGTCGGCGTGTCGCTGTTCGGCAATATGCCCGCCAGCGTGGACCACTTCCTGAACGCGCAGATCACGGAGAAAGGGGGCTACAGTGCCGACTGGCCCGCACTGGACACGGAAGTGAAAGGCAAAAATCCGGCGGGCGTGAAAGCCGCGCAGCAACTCCGGCAAAAGCTGATGCGTGAATTCACGGCGCGGGGGGCGTACCTGAACCCAGACGGGGCCGTTCGCTCCGAACTGTTTGTGCCTACCCAGCCGGACGCGCTGGAAACGGCCCGGCGCTACCGCTCGGTGGTCGCTACCCAGCGCTACGACTTCGGCAAGGACATCTTTCCCGAAACGCCCTTTACCTACCGCTACTTTCGCACGCCCGACACGGCTTTTACGCACCAGAACGGCCAGGCGTACCAGCCCGGCGAGGTCATCACCGACCGACCGGTAGACGAAACGCCGCGCAACCTGACTTATGGCCTGGGCCTGACACCTACGCTGATCGACGAGAAAAAACCTGAGGCTCAGGGGGGCAATTTCGTGCCAGATTATGTGCCGCTGCTGAAGTGACGCTAATTCTCTGAATATGGGATATTCCCCACCCCCCGGCCCCCTACCCGGCTGGGCAGGGGGAGCAACGCTGCGCTGTGCATGTGGTTGCTTTTTGCGGTGGCTGGCCCGGCCCGGTGGTCGCTTCCCGATGGGCCGCGTGTAGTGATTGTCCGGTCCGTTGACGGTTCCTTGGCCCGTGCGCGTTGCGCCCGACGGCCCTGGTTGCTTTGGGCGGTCAAGGTGGCTTGGGTTGGTGGATATTGTCCCTACTTCCGCGCAGGATTTGCAAAGCTGCGCGGCGAAGTGGACGGTGTTCATTCAGTTCATTCACTCCAGGGCAGGCGACTTTTTGACCCACCATTTGCCTCCGAAGACGTGCAGCACCAGTCCCACGGCGATCAACAGGGCTCCCAGCACCTTACCCACCGGAAACCCTTCGTGGAAAATAACGGCACTGGCAATCATCCCGAAGACCGGCACCAGCAGCGACAGCGGCGCGACCTTCGAGGCCCCGTGGCGCTGAATGAGGGTGGCCCAGATGCCGAATCCCAGCACCGTGTTCCCCAGGCCCATGAACAGTACGGCGGCCCACAGCGGCCAGCTGCCGTGCGTCAGGCTGTGGACGACCGGACCCCAGCCCGCCGTGAGGCCCGCCAGGATGGTCAGCGGAATAGGCGGAATGAGGGCGCTCCAGACCACCAGACTGAACACGTTGGCCCCGCCCGAAGCCCGCACCAGCAGGTTGCTGCACGCCCAGCCCAGCGCCGCCAGCAGGGTCAGCAGCAGCGGAAAGGCCGGAACGTCGCCGCCTGCCAGCAGCCCGATCAGGCCCATGCCCGCGAAGGCCAGCGTCATCCCGGCGGCCTGCCAGGGCATGATCTTCTCGCCGAACACGCGGGCGGCCAGCAGCGCCGTAAAAAAAGCCTGGGTCTGCATCAGCAGGCTGCCCATGCCCGCGCTCATGCCCAGCTGAATGGCGAGGTACAGCAGCCCGAACTGAATGACCCCCGAGGTCACGCCGTAGCCCCACAGAATGCGGGCGGGCACCGCCGGGCGCGGCACGAAAAACACGGCGGGCAGCGCGGCGACCAGAAAGCGCAGGGCCGCGACCAGCAGCGGCGAAACGTCGTGCACCGACCATTTGATGACCACAAAGTTGATGCCCCAGATAAAGGTAATCAGCAGCGCCAGCAGTAGACTGCGGGCGGTCATGGGCTGGTTGGCAGGGGGGGCACTCATGCCGACGAGTCTAGGCTGGCGAACAGTTCAGCCGCTCAAACCCTTTCTAGACCGTGGTACGGCGGACCACCGGGCCACTGGAGCAGGCCGCCCCACGCCCCAAGTCAGCCACAGATTTTGCATGAATATGCATATTATTGAATAAATATTTGTACGTGCTACCAGAGACAGCGCATCCTGGGCAGAATCACGGGTATACTTTCTCTGCTATGACCAAGGCTGCCCGCCCGCCCTCCAAGACTGCCAAAGCCAGTGCGAAAGCCCCCACCAAGGCGGGGACGCCCCAACTGCTGTCTGTCCAGATCCTTCCCAGACCGGTGATGGCGGGCCGCGACTTCCTGAGCAATCTGGACATGTCCGCGGCAGAACTCCGCACCGTGCTGGACACCGCCCACAGTATGAAGCGCGGCGAGTGGCGCGAGGTCAAGCCGCTGTCCGGGCTGTCGCTCGCGCTGGTATTCGAGAAGTCCTCGCTGCGTACCCGCACCACCTTCGACGTCGGGATGTATCAGCTTGGCGGCCACGCCATTACGCTGTCCAACACTGAAATTGGCCTCGGCACCCGCGAGCGCGTGTCCGACGTGGCCCGCAACCTGGAACGCTGGGTCGACGGCGTCATGGGGCGCGTGTACCTGCAACAGACCCTGGTGGAACTGGCCGAACACGCCAGCATCCCGGTCATCAACGGCCTGAGCGACATGCTGCACCCGGCGCAGCTGCTGGCCGACTACCAGACCATCGAGGAGGAGTTCGGCACCGACCTGCGCGGCAGACGCGTGGTGTACATCGGTGACGGCAACAACCTCGCCAACAGCCATATTCACATGGGAGTGCTGACTGGCAGCGACGTCACCATCGTGACCCCGGTGGGCTACGAACCCAACGCGGGCGTGCTGATGGACGCAGTCAAGGCGGGCGTGAACATCACCCTGACCAACGACCTCGCAGCTGTGCAGGGCGCAGACGTGCTGTACACCGACGTATGGATCAGCATGGGCATGGAAGCCGAGGCCGACATCCGCCGCCGCGCCTTCAAGGGCTATCAGGTGACGCCGGGAATGCTAGACACCATCGCACCGGACGGCATTTTCCTGCACTGTCTGCCCGCGCACTACGGCGAGGAAACTGTGCCGGAAGCCACCGAGCACCCCAAGAGCCGCGTGTTCGATCAGGCCGAAAACCGCCTGCACGCGCAAAAGGCCCTGCTGTACCACGTCATGGGCGAGATGAAACCCCGCTGGTGAACGCGGCGGAACCAGCCGAACTGCTCGACCTCGTGAACGAACACGACGAGGTGATCGGCCAGATTTCCCGCGCCGACCCGGCCCTGCGCTGGGAGCGGGTGCGCGTCGTCAATGCCTTTATCCGCAACAGCCGGGGCGAACTCTGGATTCCGCGCCGCAGCCCGCACAAAAGCCTGTTCCCTGGCGCGCTCGATGTCAGCGTGGGCGGTGCCGTGCAAAGTGGCGAGACTTACCTAGACGCCTTTCGCCGTGAAACCTGCGAGGAGGTCAACCTGGATATCAGCGGGGTGGAGTGGCGTGAACTGGCCGCCTTCTGGCCCACCCGGACCACGCTCAGCGCGTTCATTCGCGTCTACGAAATTCGCAGCGACACCGCGCCCGACTTCAATCCCGCTGACATCTCCGGTGCAGAGTGGCTGAGGCCGGGGCAGGTGCTGGCGCGAATCGCGGCGGGCGAGGCGGCGAAGGGTGATCTGGCCGAGCTGGTGCAGCGCTGCTATGGAGGAAACCATGAATTTTGACTCTCACTGGTTCGGTTCGCAGACAGACCTGGTAAGTAGCTGCCGGGTGATGACTAGGTCATCGCCCCGAGCGGACTTGCAAAGCTGCGAAGCAGAGCGAGAAGGCAAAAGGAGCTCTGGGCGGAAGTGGAGCGGGTTCGGGTGCTTTTCCCGGACACGCGTAACTGTAGCCGGGAGCTCCTTAGAACGTGCGCTGGCCGAACTCGAAGTCAAGACGGCGGCGCATGTCCATCTCTGGGGGCTGGATACCGCCGACTGGAGCGTGAAGGTATCGGCAGCAGAAATCACCTTCACGGGCGAGAACGTGCAGGCCATGGCCCCCATGCAGATCGTCGGGACCTACAACACCCAGGACGGCACCTGGCTATGGGGCTGGGATCATCCGTCGGTGCCTGCGCCGTGTGCCCAGGCTGCCGGGGCCGTGCGCGAGTTCGCCGGGCAGCATCGTCTGACGGCGTTGCAGGACCGTAAAATTCAGTGCAGCGAGGCCGACGCCTGGGCTTTTACCGCGCTGGCCGCCCAGCTCACTGAAGCCCAGGGAGCCTACCGGGGGCCGACGAGCACGGCACTGGTCTTCATGACTTTCGGGAAAGTGAGCCTGTCCAGCAGAGAGGAGAACGCATGACCAGACCCAGAATCTTCATCGACGGTGAGGCCGGAACCACGGGCCTGCAAATCAGAGAACGCCTCAGCGGGCGCAGCGACCTCGAACTGCTCAGCATCGACCCGGCGCGGCGCAAAGACCCGGCGGCACGCGCCGAACTCCTCAATGCCGCCGACGTGTCCATCCTGTGCTTGCACGACGACGCGGCGCGGGAGGCCGTGCAGTTGACCACCAACCCGGCCTCAAGGCTGCTGGACGCCAGCACCGCCCACCGCACCGACCCCGCGTGGGCCTTCGGATTTCCCGAACTGAACGTCACTCAGCCCGAAAAAATTCGCGCGGCCCGGTACGTGTCCAATCCGGGCTGCTACAGCACGGGCGCCATCGCGCTGCTGGCTCCGCTGACCTCTGCCGGGCTGCTGCCTGCCGATTTCCCGCTCAGTATTCAGGGCTACAGCGGGTACACGGGCGGCGGGCGGGCGCTGGTCGATGCCCATGAACAGGGGGGCGATCATCCGTCCAAGGGCGCTTTCATCAGCTACGGCCTGACCCTGGAACACAAGCACATCCCCGAGATGATGCTGTACGGCGGCCTGACCCGCACGCCCATCTTCACGCCGAACGTGGGCGGCTGGGCGCAGGGCATGACCGTGACCATCCCGCTGCATCTGGAACAGCTGGGCCTGGAAGCCCGCGACCTGCACAGCGCCCTGGCAAAGCACTACCTCGGCCAGAAGTACGTCAGGGTGTTCGAGCTGTCCGGCAATCCCGCCGCCCTCGACCCGCAGACCCTCAACGGCACCAATCAGCTGGAACTGTTCGTCTACCCCTCGGCAGACGGACAGCGGGCCGTACTCGCCGCGCGGCTCGACAACCTCGGCAAGGGCGCCAGCGGAGCCGCCGTACAGAACCTGGACCTGATGCTGGAGGCCGGGCCGCAGCGCAGCGACTGAGCAGCCACTGAGCAGCCACTGAGCAGCGACCGATACGGGGGGCAGCCAGGCCAAGCCGGGCATTCTGTCCCACCTGCCTAGACAGGAAGGCTGAAGAGCCCTTTTTCCTGCCTGGCGTGGTTCACGCGAAGTTAAAGCCCAGCTGAAACCGGGACGCTTGCCCTCTCGGGGAATTATTAAGCCTGTGTTACGATGGGATACGAGTCTGACGCAACTATTACAATGGTCGGGCCACTGAACCTCACCACTTTCTGACCTCATCCCTGGATGGGGATTTCTAGGCGGAAGGTGTGTGTGGTCTTAGAGGGGAAAGGAGGAGTGATTTGGACGTTTCTAGTCGAGTCTTGAGTGAGCTGGCCAGCCGTGAGGCTGCGCTGGACGCGCAAATTGAGGCAGCCCGAGCAGAAGCCAAGCGCGAAGTCGAGGCAGCCGAGCAGGAAGCTGCCCGGATCATGCGTGACGCTGAAGCCCGGGTACAGGCCATGCAGGTTCAGCACGAGCAGGACCTTGCGACCGAGACCCAGCGCATCCGCGAGGAAGCCAGCGCCCAGGCCCAGAGTCAGGCGCAGGCGACCCGCCAGAAGGCATCAGGCCGGGTGCAACAGGCTGCCGAACGAATCCTGAGGGCGGTGCTG
This sequence comes from Deinococcus sp., assembly GCA_018260275.1. Lineage (GTDB taxonomy): Bacteria > Deinococcota > Deinococci > Deinococcales > Deinococcaceae > Deinococcus. Next base: position 13,607 of record JAGLBK010000002.1, on the reverse strand, counting down.
CCGTGATCAATCACATGCAGCAGGTCGTGATCGCTACCCGGAAACGGGAGAGCGAAGCGGTCATTACGGCCCTACAGGACGCCGGAGTGCTGCACCTCAAGCCCATCACAGGTGGTCCCCTGAACACGGGTACGCTCGCCGGACAAGACGCCCAGTCGCGCCGCGAAGACGAGCGGCTGCTGGCCCGCGCGGAGAGCACCATCTCCGAACTCGGGGCCTACCGCCCTGCCCCCGCCCCCCTGCCCGCTCTGACCGAGTGGCAGGGGGTGATCGAGGGCGCGGCGGAGCCTGTCTCTAGCCTCGCCCGCCAACGTCAGGACCTCCAGAGCGATCTGGAAGCCGAGCGTACCTACGGCGATACCGTGCAGGCCCTGGCCCGCATGACCGGTGGCCTAGACCGCAGCCAGCGCGTGGGTCTGGTTCCTTTTTTGCTTCAGCCTAGTGATCAGCTGGCCGAACTTGAAGCTGCCCTGCGCGAAGCCCTGCCCGAGCGTTACTTGCTGGCGACGGAGCAGGTCGGCCAAAACCGCGTCGGCGTGATCGCCTCCCTCAAGTCGGACCGTGACCTTGCCCGCGCCGCCCTCTCACGGGTGCGCCTGGGCGAACTCCGCTTGCCCGGACGCTTCGACCAGATGCCTCTGAGCGACGCGGCGCAGGCCATGGCCGACATTCACGCCAACGGTGCGGCGCGTCAGGCCAGCCTGAACGCCTTGCGCGACCAGCTGGCCCAGCAGTACGGCCCCAGCCTGTACGCCGTGCGCGACGCCCTGAAAGACCGTGTGGCTGTTCATGACGTGCGTGCAGTGTCGGCGCGTGGCAAGTACAGCTTGGTGCTTCAGGGGTACGTGCCCGCCGACCGCCTGCCTATGCTGGAAAACACCCTCGACCGCCTGGGCGACTCGGTCAGCGCCGAGCTGCACCCGGTCGACGAGCACCACGACCACGACGTTCCGGTCGAACTGGTCAACAACGGGTACGTCAAGCCCTTCCAGCTGGTCATGGGCATGATGAGCCTGCCCAAGTACGGCTCCTTCGACCCGACCTGGGTGATCGCCGTGTTCTTCCCACTGTTTTTCGGGATCATCATCGCGGACATCGGCTACGGCCTGCTGTTCCTGTGGTTCAGCATGTGGCTCGCGGGCAAGGCACGCCGCAACGAGGGCTGGGACTTGTCCTTCTTCGGCGCGTACGTGCAGCCCGACGCCCTGCGTAACCTCAGCTTCGTGACCAGTGTCATGGCGGCCTGGACCATCGTCTGGGGCTTCCTGACCGGCGAACTGTTCGGCACGCTGGGCGAGCACCTGGGGCTGTTCTACCAGAACAACGACCTGCTCAACCGCCTGTGGGGCTGGACCGGCGTCCACTGGGGCGAGGCGGCGGAACACGCCCACGGCCTGCTTCCGACCCTCTTCCCGCGCCTGGATACCGTGCACTTCAGCAACATTGCCCTGATCTTCTCGCTGATCTTCGGCATCGTGCAGGTGCTGTGGGGCTGGGCCATCCGTATTCAGATGGGCATCCGCCACAAGGACAGCGCTCACACCTGGGAAGGCATCGCCCTTGCCGGGGGTGTCCTGGGCCTCATCATGATGTCCTTTGCCAGCCGCGCCGGGAAGGACTTCGGGGCGCTGTCGCTGGCCCACATCGGGAATCCGCTGGTGGCGCTGATGTATCTGGGCTTTATCGCCTTCATCGTCGGTTACATCCTGATTATCAAGAAGTTCCCCATGCTGCCGATCGAACTGCTCTCGCAGGGCAGCGCGGTGCTCAGTTACTCTCGAATCTTCGCCGTCGGGCTGGTGTCGGCCATCCTCGCCAAGCTGTGCAGCGACGTCGGCTGGTCACTGTTCGAGAAGATCGGCATTCTGGGCATCATCGTCGGTGTCCTGGTGGGCGCTCTGCTGCACTTCTTCGTGCTGGCCCTGACCCTGATCGGCCACATCGTGCAGCCTCTCCGTCTTCACATGGTCGAATTCCTCAACCCCACCGGTTTCAACACCGAAACCAGCCCCGCGTACAACCCCCTGCGCCGCCTCAGCCCCAGCACGGGGACGCCCGCCCAGGTTTCGCTCCAGCGAATTCCCGACGCGGTCAGCGGCTCAGTGAAGTAAGTAAGTCTCACCGGATCAGATCAACCGGCCAGAACAGCCAGACTTTCCCGACCAAGCTCAGATCAATTAAACTTTCAGGAGATCAACCATGAATAAAACCACCAAAATCGTCGTCGCGTCCCTCGTTCTCGCCCTCGCCGCCACCGGCTTCGCCCAGACCAACAACACGGTCGGCGGCCCCGATGACATGTACCGCGGCCTGCGCGCTATCGGCGCTGGTCTGGCCCTGGGCCTCGGCGCACTGGGCACCGGTGTGGCCCAGGCCCGCATCGGCTCCAGCCTGGTCGGCGCCGTCGCCGAAGACCCCAGCAAGGCCGGTAGCCTGCTGCTGTACTTCCTGATCCCAGAAACGCTGGTCATCTTCGGCTTCCTCGCCCTGTTCATCCTGAACTGATATGGCGCTCGACAAGCTCTTAGAAAACGAAGCGCAGTCGGAAATCGAGCGGATTCGTGCCGAAGCCAAGGGCCGGGCCGACAAGATTGTCGCCGATGCCCAGGAACGCGCACAGACCCTGCTCGAGAGCCGGACCCGCGCCCTGGAAAGCCAGCGTCAGGCGGGGCTGGTGCGTGCCAAAAGCGCCGCCGACCTCGAAATGAACGCGGCTCAATTGAGTGCCAGTGAGTCCGGTCTGACGCAGGTCTACGGTCTGGTCAACGAGTACCTGGGCGGCATTACCACTGCGCCCGAGTACCGCGACATCCTGGCCCGGCTGGTCGTGGAAGCCCGTCAGGCGGTGCCCAACGCTGAAGCCGTCGAGGTCAATCCCGCCGATCTAGGTCTGGGCCGAATTCTGGTGCAGGACATTCCAGTGCGTGAAAACGCCAACATCACGGGTGGTGTGCGCGTGATCGCCCAGGGCGGCAAGAGCGGCATCACCAACACGCTGGCAGGCCGTCTGGAGCGCGTGAAGGCCGACCTCGCCCCCCAGATTAACCGTCTGCTCGCCGAGTAAAGGAGGGGTAGAACAGCCGTGCCCGACGACTACTCGTATATCAATACCCGCGTGCGGATCATGCGCACCAAACTGCTCGATGGCCGCGCCCTCGAATCGGCGCTGGTGTCCGGCAGCTACCAGGAATTCCTGCGCGTGCTAGCCGAAACCGAGGGTCTGGGCGCCAACATGCGCGAGACCACCGGTGAAAACGCCGGGCTGCCTGAACTTGACCGGGCGCTGTCGCAAAACCTCTTTGCGACCACCCAGAAGGTGCTGGGCTTTGCCGACGGTGACGCCAAAAAGGAAATCCAGGCCCTGCTGATGAAATGGGATCTGGTAAACCTCAAAACCATCGCCCGTGGAATTACGTCTGGGCGCGGCGCGGACACCATCGCCGCCAGCCTGATTCCGGGCGGCAGCATCAAGCCCAGCGTGCTGCAAACCGCTGCTGGTTCAAGCGACCTGCAAAGTGCGGCGGCGGCCCTGGCCATGGGCGGTCATCCGCTGGCGGCGGCGTTCCGTAACGGCGCGACTGCTTACGCCGCCAACAACCGCCTGATGGATCTGGAAGTGGCTCTGGATCAGGGCTATTATCACCACGCCCTGAGCGTGGCCCGCGAAACCAGCCTGCGCCGTTACCTGACCCGCGAGATTGACGTGACCAACGCGTTGATTGCCCGCAGCGCGAAGGGGCAGCCCCTCGACCCCAATCTGTTTGTGGCTGGTGGAAGTTACGACGCGGGCGGCTACAGCCGCATGGCCGCTGGCGACGCCGCCGGAAACGCCGATATTACGGCGATTCTGGACGCTCCGACGCTGGAAGACGCTGAAGTGGCTGCGCGGGCCAGCCTCGACCGGGCCGCGCGCAGCAATGCAGCGAGCGACCCCGAGGGCGTGGGCATCATCTTGGACTTTCTGCGGCGCAAGGAAATTGAAATTGCCAAACTCCGCCTGATTGGGCGCGGCAAATTCTATGACCTGCCGACCGAACAACTGCGTAAGGAGGTCGGCGCATGACCGCTGGCAGCAAAAAGGGCCACACCGCCACCATGCAGCGCGTGGCTGTGCTTACCGACTCCGAAACCGCCACCGGTTACCGGCTCGCCGGGGCACACGTCATCGAAACGACGGCGGCCCAGGCAGTGCAGGAACTGGAACAGATTATTCAGGACGGCCAGTTCGGACTGGTCGCGGTAGATACCGGCCTGATTCCCGACCCGGCCACCGCCACTGCCCGCATCATGCGTGGCCGCGACCTGCCGATTCTGCTGCCGATTCCCAGCCTCAAGGACGCTTTTTCTGCCAATACGGTGGATGCCAAGGCCTACATGGGTAAGCTGGTTCGCGACACGATTGGATTCGACATCAAGCTGTAGAGCGGTCTAAGGGTCTGAGGCGCTCAAGGACTAAGGAACATTGAAGAAAGGTTTTTCTGGTCCTTTAGACACTCGACTCTCGGACGCTCCAAAGGAGCATTAAATGACGCAACAAAAGCAAGGCCTCGTGCAAAGCATCGCCGGGCCTGCGGTAATCGCCAAGGGCATGTACGGCGCGAAGATGTACGACATCGTGCGCGTTGGTAAAGAGCGCCTCGTTGGTGAAATTATCCGTCTGGACGGCGACACTGCCTTCGTGCAGGTCTACGAAGATACTGGCGGCCTGACCGTCGGTGAACCGGTACAAACCACCGGCCTGCCACTGTCGGTCGAGCTGGGGCCAGGAATGCTTAACGGCATTTACGACGGCATTCAGCGCCCGCTTGACAAAATCCGCGAGGCCTCTGGTGACTTTATCGCCCGTGGTATCGAGGTTTCCTCGCTTAACCGCACCCAGAAATGGGACTTTACGCCCAGCGTAAACGTAGGCGACGAGGTTGGGGGCAGCAGCATCCTGGGCACCGTACCCGAGTTTTCCTTTACCCACAAAATCCTGACCCCGCCCGACAAGAGCGGCAAAATCAGGTCCATTGTTCCGGCTGGTCAGTACACCATCGACGACACCATCGCAGAACTCGAAGACGGCACCAAGCTGCGCCTGGCCCACTACTGGCCGGTGCGTGCGGCCCGCCCGGTAGCCCGTAAGTTAGACCCCAGCCTGCCATTCCTGACCGGCATGCGGATTCTGGACGTGCTGTTCCCGCTGGTCATGGGCGGCGCGGCGGCTATCCCTGGCCCCTTCGGCTCGGGCAAGACCGTGACCCAGCAGAGCGTGGCGAAGTACGGCAACGCCGACATCGTGGTGTACGTAGGCTGTGGCGAACGCGGTAACGAGATGACGGACGTGCTGGTGGAATTTCCTGAACTGGAAGACCCCAAGACTGGCGGCCCCCTCATGCACCGCACCATCCTGATTGCCAACACCTCGAATATGCCGGTGGCAGCGCGTGAAGCCTCGGTGTACACCGGGATTACGCTGGCTGAGTACTTCCGCGACCAGGGTTACAGCGTGTCGCTGATGGCCGACAGCACCAGCCGCTGGGCCGAAGCTCTGCGCGAAATTTCCAGCCGCCTGGAAGAAATGCCCGCCGAAGAAGGCTACCCACCCTACCTGGGAGCCAAGCTGGCCGCTTTCTACGAGCGGGCTGGCGCAGTCAATACCCTGGCAGGCGAAACCGGCGCGGTGTCGGTTATCGGCGCTGTTTCGCCTGCGGGCGGCGACATGTCCGAGCCTGTGACCCAGGCCACGCTGCGTATTACCGGCGCTTTCTGGCGCTTGGACGCGGGTCTGGCTCGCCGTCGCCACTTCCCGGCAATTAACTGGAACGGCTCCTACAGCCTGTTCACTCCCATTCTGGACAAGTGGTACCGCGCCAACGTTGGCCCCGACTTCCCTGAACTGCGTCAGCGCATTACCAGCCTGCTCCAGCAGGAAGCTGCCCTGCAAGAAGTCGTGCAGCTGGTCGGCCCCGACGCGCTCCAAGACAATGAGCGCCTGATTATCGAAACGGGCCGCATGCTGCGCCAGGACTTTTTGCAGCAAAACGGTTTCGACCCCGTGGACGCTTCGGCCTCCATGCCTAAGAACTACGGCCTGATGAAGATGTTCCTGAAGTTCTACGACGAGGCCGACGCTGGCCTTAAGAACGGCCTGACCATTGACGAAATCATTCAAAACCCGGTCATCGAGAAACTGGCCCGCGCCCGCTACACCCCCGAAAACGAATTCGAGGCGTATGGCAACGGCGTGATGGACGAACTCGACCAGACCTTCAAGGCGGTGAAAGCGTGACCCTTCTGCAGAAGGAATACAACGATGTCGCGTACATCTCCGGCCCGCTGCTGTTCGTAAACGCGGCCAGCGACCTGCCCAACGGCGCGATTGTGAACATCAAGGATGCCAACGGGCATATTCGCGGCGGCCAGGTCATCAGCGTGTCGGACCAGAACGCCGTAATTCAGGTGTTCGAGGAAACCCGTGGTCTGGACCTCGCCAACGCCAGCGTGAGCCTCGTGGAAGACGTGGCCCGCCTGGGCGTGAGCAAGGAAATGATTGGCCGCCGCTTCGACGGTCTGGGACGCCCGATTGACGGTCTGCCCGCCGTGGTCGCCGAGGAGCGCCGCAGCATCAACGGCCAGCCCATGAACCCGGCGGCCCGCGCCAAGCCTGAGGAATTTATTCAGACTGGCATCAGTACCATCGACGTGCAGACCTCTCTCATTCGTGGTCAAAAGCTCCCGATTTTCTCGGGCAGCGGTTTGCCGCACAACGAACTGGCCGCCCAGATGGCGCGTCAGGCCAAGGTGCCCGGTTCCGACGAGCCGTTCGCCGTGGTCTTTGCTGCCATGGGTCTGACCCAGCGCGAAGTGAGCTTCTTTACCCAGGAATTCGAGCGTACGGGCGCACTGGCCCGCTCGGTGCTGTTCCTCAACAAGGCCGACGACCCCGCCGTGGAACGTCTGCTGACCCCCCGCATGGCGCTGACCACCGCCGAGTATCTGGCGTTCGAGCACGGCTACCACGTGCTGGTTATCCTGACCGACTTGACCAACTACTGCGAGGCGCTGCGTGAAATCGGCGGTGCGCGTGAAGAAATCCCTGGCCGCCGTGGCTTCCCCGGCTATATGTACACCGACCTCGCGTCGCTGTACGAACGCGCCGGTGTAATTCAGGGCAAGCCCGGCAGCGTGACCCAGGTGCCGATTCTGTCCATGCCCGACGACGACATCACTCACCCGGTGCCCGACCTGACCGGCTACATCACCGAAGGTCAGATTGTGGTGGACCGCACCCTGAACAGTAAAGGCGTGTTCCCCCCCATCAACCCATTGCCCAGCCTGAGCCGCTTGCAGGGCAACGGCATCGGCAAGGGCAAGACCCGCGCCGACCACAAGAACGTGGCCGACCAGCTGTTCGCCGCCTACGCCAACGGCCTGGATTTGCGTAAACTGGTCGCCATTACCGGTGAAGACGCACTGACCGACACCGACAAGCTGTACCTGAAGTTCGCCGACGATTTCGAGCAGTACTTCATCGGCCAGGGTGACCAGGACCGCAGCATCGACGACAGCCTGACCGTGGCCTGGGGCATTCTGTCCAAGCTGCCGCAGAGCCAGCTGACCCGCCTTTCCAAGGACACCATCGACAAGTACTACGGCACCAAGATGGACGAGATGTGGAAGGGCAGCCGCTCGATGCAGTAAAACCGCTTGTAGCTTGTGGCATGTAGCTTGTAGAAAAATCAGAATCTTTTCTCTTTTTCCACAAGCCACGAGCTACAGGCCACAAGCCTGTTCACCAACGAAGGAGGTGAATCAAAATGGCAGAACAAATCAGCCCCACCCGCTCGGCCCTGCTCGCCAGCAAAGCCGCGCTGCGTACCGCTTCGGGCGGCGCGGACCTGCTCAAGCGCAAGCGTGACGCCCTGATTGGCGAGTTCTTCGCGCTGGTCAAGGACGCGCTGGCGGCCCGCGAACAGCTTTCGGGCGTGAGCAAAGGCGCTTACACCAGCCTGTTCGGAGCCAAAGCCTGGGACAGCCCCGAGGCCGTCGAAAGCCTCTCCCTGGCTGGCACCGGCGATTACGCCGTCGATATGCAAATCGAGAGCGTCTACGGCGTGAAGGTGCCCCGCATCAACATTCCCGAACGCGCTCAGGCCGCGCACTTCAGCCCGATTAACGTCGGCGCACGGACCATTCAGGCTTCGGCAGACTTCGGCAGTGTGCTGGAAGCCATCGTGAAGGTGGCCGCTACCGAGACCAAGCTGCGCCGCATCGGCGAGGAAATTAAAAAGACCTCGCGCCGCGTGAACGCCCTGGAGCAGGTCGTGATTCCTGGGATTCAAGACGATATCCGCTTTGTGCGTAGCGTACTTGACCAGCGGGAACGCGAGGCCAGCTACACCCAGAAAAAGATTAAGCAGAAAATCGACGCCAAGTCGAAGGCTGCCCGCGAGGCTATCGCGGCGACCAGTCACGGCAGCGCCGCCGACTGAGCTTCCGAACCGGAGAAAACCGCCTTCCATGTGGGGGCGGTTTTTTGTTTAGGCTGAAGTATGGAACGCCTGCTGCTCCCGCCCAACGGCAACGTCCCCAACAATCCGCGCCTGCCGGTGCTGCTGTACCGCGCGGCCCTGAAAGCCCAGACGCCTGCTCAGATCGAAGCGGCGCTGGCAGCGAAAGGCTGGACGGGGAGCTGGCAGGGCGGCATCTATCCATTTCATCATTACCACTCCACCGCACATGAGGTGCTGGTAGTGACCCGTGGGCAGGCCCGCGTGACGCTGGGCGGCGAGGGTGGGCCACAGTTTCAACTTCAGACAGGCGACGTGGTGGTGCTGCCTGCCGGAACGGGGCACCGCAACGACGGCAACAGCCCCGACCTGCTGGTGGTGGGAGCTTACGCCGGAGGCCGCCGCTGGGATTTATGCCGCCCGGAGGAAACGGACATGGCCGCCGCCACACGCCGCATAGCCGGGGTGCCGGACTGGGAGCAGGAGCCACTGTAAGGGGTCTCTCTTGCTCCAGTCGCTAGACTGCCCCCTATGCGTCAGTACCTCGACTTTATGCAGCACGTGCTCGACCACGGCACCCTCAAGGGCGACCGCACCGGCACCGGCACCCTGTCGGTGTTCGGATACCAGATGCGCTTCGACCTCTCGGAAGGCTTTCCGCTGGTCACGACCAAGAAGGTTCACCTCAAATCCATCATTCACGAACTGCTGTGGTTCCTGAAGGGCAGCAGCAACACGGCTTACCTGAAGGCCAATGAGGTGACCATCTGGGATGAATGGGAGCGTGAGGGCGGCGAACTCGGCCCCATTTATGGCTGGAACTGGCGAAAATGGGGAAAACCTTATCCAAGGCGCTCTCAACCCACCCCGGCCCTATCACCGGATTACAACGCCTCCTACCTTGGCGTTGGCTCCGGCAAAGGTAAGGCCGGGCATCCACTGGCGAAGACCTGGGAGGGCATGATGGCGCGGTGCTATGACCCCAACAGTCCCAGTTACCCGGATTACGGAGGTCGAGGGGTCTACGTCGTGGACGACTGGCTGGCTTTTGAAACCTTTGCCCACGACGCCGTCACTTTACCTGGGTACAGAATTACTGGCCCGCAGGAGCCGCGTCTGGTGCTGGACAAGGACGCGCGGGGGGACGGCTTTACCTATGGCCCCGCCTCATGTATGTGGCTGACAGACCTCGACAATGCCCGGCTCAAGGCCGACAAGGTGTACGTCCTGCGGGATCAAGAGGGAAATCTGCACGAGTTTTCCAATATCACCCAGTTTTGTCAGCAGCAGGGAATCATCGAGGGAAATCTGTCCGATCTCTGGACGGGAAGAAAAAATGCAAAAGTTCGGCACGGCTTTACACTCGTCGAGGCCAGGGAAAAGCAGCCAGGGATCGACCAGATCGCGCAGGTCATCGAGCAGATCAAAACCAACCCCAACAGCCGCCGCCTGATCGTGAGCGCCTGGAACGTGGGCGACTTAGAAGAAATGGCGCTGCCGCCCTGCCACGCCCTCTTTCAGTTTTACGTGGCCGACGGGCGGCTCAGCTGCCAGCTGTACCAGCGCAGCGCGGACATTTTTCTGGGGGTGCCCTTCAATATCGCCAGCTACGCCCTACTGACCATGATGATCGCGCAGGTCTGCGGCCTGGAACCCGGCGAATTCATCTGGACGGGCGGCGACTGTCACCTGTATACCAACCACGTCGAGCAGGCTAAAAAGCAGCTGTCGCGCGAGCCAAGGCCCCTGCCGAAAATGCACCTGAACCCGGCGGTCAGGAACATCGACGACTTTACCTACGAGGACTTCACGCTCGAAGGCTACGACCCGCACAAGGGCATCAAAGCCCCGATCGCCATATGACCCGCCCGAGCTTCGATGAGCTGGGGCTGGCGACGGCGCGGCTGTGGGCTACGCGCAGCGCCGATGCCAAGGTGCAGGTCGGCGCGTGCATCCTCGACCGGCATCACCGGGTCGTGGGCGTGGGCTACAACGGGCGGGCGGCGGGCGAACCCAACGAGCGCGAAAGCCTGGAGCACGGCGCGTCCGGGTTTATCCACGCCGAGGTGAACGCGCTGCTGGCGGCCCACTGGAACGGCGAGGGCCACACCCTGTACGTGACCCACGAACCCTGCTCGGTGTGCGCCCGCCTGATCATCAACTCGCGCCGGGTGGGCCGGGTGGTCTACCGCACGCCCTACCACGAGGAAAACCGGGCTGCGGCCGGGCTGCCCTTCGGCGCAGACATCCTGCGGAGCGCCGGAATCGAGGTAGAGCAGGTCGGCTGAACTTGCAACGCCGCACTTGCAACGCCTTACTTGCAATGCTGCGCCGCTTGCGGGCATTGTAGGCAGGTATGACCCCCCCGGAACTCGTCGCCATCGTCGCCATGACCGAAAACCGCGTGATCGGCAGGGGCGGCGCTCTGCCCTGGCAGCTGCCCGCCGACCTGTACCGCTTCAAGCGCCTGAGCGCCGGAAAACCCAACATCATGGGCCGCAAGGTCTGGGACTCGCTGTACGTGCAGCCCTTGCCGGAGCGCCAGAACATCGTGCTGACGCGCCAGCCGGGGCTGGTGGCCGGGGGGGCGGTCGTGGTGCATACCCCGGAAGAAGCCCTGTCAGCGGCCGGCGACGCGCCCGAAATTGCCATCATCGGCGGCGCGGAAATCTACCGGCTGTATCTGGAGCAGCTCACGCGGGCCGAACTGACGATCATTCACGCGACGCTGGAAGGCGACACGTTCATGCCGGAGTTGCCCGGAGGGTGGCACCTTAGCGCCGAGAAATTCCGGCCCGCCGACGAGAAGAATCGGTACGATATGACCTTCCAGACCCTGGTGCGCCGCGCATGAGCACGGGCAGCCAGCCGCAATTCATCCGGCCCCCGCGCCTGCGCCGAGGCTCGAAAGTGGCGGCCCTGAGCCTGTCGAGCGGCCTGGTCGCCGAAGTCCCGCACCGCTACGAGGCCGGGGTGCGCGAGGTCGCCCGGCAGCTGGACTGGGAGATCATGGCCGCCCCGAACGCCTTTCGCGGTTCCGATGACCTGTACGCCAACCCGCAGGCCCGCGCCGACGACCTGCACTGGGCGCTCGAAAACCCTGAGATCGAGGGAATGGTCAGCATCATCGGCGGCGACGACAGCATTCGGCTGCTGCCCCTGGTCGACCGCGAAAAGATCAGGCGGTATCCCAAAGTTCTGCTGGGGTACAGCGACACTACCGTGACCCTGCTGCAATTTCTGCGGGCCGGAGTCATGGCGTACCACGGCCCCGCGCTGCTGACCGATCTGGCCGAACCCGGCGGCATGCGGCCCGAGGTCGCCCGCAGCGTCCGGCAGGCGACGATGGACGACCCACGCCCCTACCGGCTGGAACCCGCCGCCGAGTGGACCGAATTTCGCCAGGAATGGGACGCCGAATTGCAGGACAGGAAGCGCCCCTTCCAGCCCAGCGAGGGGCCAGTGTGGCTACAGGGAAGTGCTCCCGCCGAGGGCCACCTGATCGGCGGCTGCGCGGAAATTCTGGACATGCTGTGCGGCACTCCCGGCTGGCCGGAGCCGGAGCTATGGCGCGGCGCGGTGATGGTCCTCGAAACCAGCGAGGACGTGCCGCCGCCCGCTCAGGTCGGCTACTGGCTGCGTAGTTTTGCCGCGCAGGGCATCCTAGAACACCTCAGCGGCCTCCTGCTGGCCCGGCCCCGGAGTTACACCGCCGAGATGACCGAATGGCTCTACAAATGGGTCCTCAAGGTGCTGGCCGAAGCCGGGCGCCCCGATCTGCCGGTGGTCGCCAATCTCGACATCGGGCACACCAGCCCGCAGCTCACGCTACCGCTGGGCGGGCAGGCGCGGCTGGAACCGGTCCGGCGAGAAATCACCATCACGCCCTGAGCTGTGGCTGAGCCGTGTCTGAACTGGGGGCTACTCGCTGAGGTCTTCACCCTGCTTCTCAGCACCGGCTGAACCATTGCCTGAACCGCCGCCCGGGCGTGAGTCAGCGCGGCGCAGTTCACTGGCAGGCAGATCGTAGACCGGCCCCTGGTCGGTGTAAATGTCCACCGTGCCCAGCAGCGGGTGCAGTTTGGTCACCTTGCCACACGCGCCGCTGGCGTCGTGGCACACGCGGGCATTCTTGCGGGGGAGCGCCCCCAGCAGGTCGAGGTACTGGGTGTGCTCGTATTGCAGGCAGCACAGCAGGCGGCCACACGGCCCGCTCAGCTTTTCGGGGTTCAGCGGCAACTGCTGATCACGCGCCATGCGAATGCTTACAGGCGCAAAGTCCTGAAGGTGCGTGCTGGAACAGTTCTCGCGTCCGCAGGCGCCCAGCGTGCCGATCATCTGGGCCTGTTCACGCGGACCGATGGCGGCGAAGTTCACGCGGGCGCGGGTCTTTTCACGCAGGGCACTGATCAGGCCGCCGAGTTCGATGCGTTCGTCGGCGCTGTAACTGACCGTGACCAGACTCTCATCGAGGGTGAATTCCACCGCCACGATCTTGACCTTCAGTCCCTGCTCTCGTGAACGCGCCCGCAACAGCCATTTCAGGTCGTCGCCCTGGCGGTACAGTTCGTCCCAGACAGCCAGATCGTCGGCGGTCGCTGCCCGCAGCACCGCGCCGTAACGCTCCTGCGGGTTGGGCGCAACCGCCTCGCCGCGCACCGTCGCGATTTCCGGCCCGCGTTTGCCCTGTACCACGACCCTGGTCCCGACAGAATGACGCTCCTCAGTGAGCATGGGATGCAGACGCGGACTCCGCTCGAAGCGGACAGGGAGGGCAAACATTCCTGAACAATGCCATGAATGGGGCGCGGCCGTCGAGAGACGGGGCACAGTCTGACGCGAGGAGCGGGGCACGGTGCCCATAGCCGCACAGCCAACAGCCGCACGACAGCCGCAGAGTGACTGGCGCAGGCCGCCCGATTCTGATAAACTTACCAATTGCGCTGACTGGCGAGGCCTGACCTTGCCCTGACGCCCTAAATCCCTGACTTTAAGGAGGTGAATTATGAACCAGTACGATCTGAACCTGATCCTGAACCCCAACCTCAGCGCCGAGCAAGTGCAAATCGAGAAAGACTACATCGAGAACGCCGTCAAAAACGCCGGTGGTGA